>JANOVJ010000513.1:0-16658 GCA_031417295.1 bacterium
CGGGCCATGAAGTTGATGGCCTCGGCCGAGGCATGTTCGGCCGCGATCACAAGGTCGCCTTCGTTCTCGCGGTCTTCCTCGTCGACGAGGATCACCATGCGGCCGGCGGCAAGCTCGGCTACCAGTTCGGGAACGGGGCAAATGGCCATGGACGGATTGTAGGTGGCGCCCTTCGTGGTGGTCGGACGGCACAATCCATCGCCCTCTCGCCTGCGCACCACCCAACCCGACCGCCATGACCCCAAGCCAAAGCTTCAGCCGCCGCATGGTGGGCTTGAGCGTGTTCGGCAACCTGGGCGGCGCGCTGCTCACCTTCCTGTACTTCCACTACGTGGACCCAATGGCCGTCGAGGGCGGGGCCACCGTGCAGCGCGGCGAGATCGCCTACTTCGCGATCGCCTTCGCCGTGCTGTCCGTCGTCGGCCGCCGCCTTTCCGCGCGCTGGATGGCGCCGCTGAGAGAGGCCGGCGAGGTGCTGCCGCCCGGCCCGGCGGGCGACCGTGCGCGGCGCCACGTGTTGCTGATGCCGGCCTTCATCGCCTTGATGAGTGGTGCCGGCTGGGTGGCCGCGGGGCTCGTGTGGGGCGTGGCCTGGCCGCTGCTGGCCGGCGAGTTCACCTTCGAGCGGGCGCTGCGCCAGATCTTCGGCATCACGTTCGTCGCCGGCCCTTTCGTCGCCGCGATCATCTTCTTCGGCAGCGAACGCCTGCTGCGCGGTGAGCTGCCGCGGCTGATTCCCAGCGGCGAGTTGAGCGACGTGCGCGTGCCGCGCCTGCGTGTGCGCACGCGCATGCTTGCCGTGTTCCTGTTGATCGGCCTGCTGCCGCTCGCGGTGCTGTCGGTGGTGGCGCTGACGCGGGCCAACGCGCTGCTGGGTGCCGATGCCGCCGCCGCGGCGGCGATCCTGCGCAACCTGAACGTCGTCGTTGTCGTGCTGGCGCTCGCCGGGCTGCTGGCCTCGGTCGGCGTGGCGGTGCTGGTGGCGGCGAGCGTGGCGCAGCCGCTGCGCGAGGTGCAGGCGGCGATGGCGCAGGTGCGCGAGGGCCGGCTCGATGCGCGCTGCGCGGTGGTCTCGAACGACGAGATCGGCGCCGTGGCCGAAGGCTTCAACAGCATGGTTCAGGGCCTGCGCGAGCGCGAGACGATCCGCGAGACCTTCGGCAAGTACGTGAGCCCCGAAGTGCGCGACGAGATCCTGGCGGGCCGCGTGAGCGGGGCCGGCGCGCTGCGCGAAGTGACGATCCTCTTCGCCGACCTGCGCGACTTCACGCCCTGGGTCGAAGCCAGCCCGCCGGCCGAGGTGGTGGCCGACCTGAACGCCTACTTCGGCGAGATGGACGCGGCGATCCGCGCCCACGGCGGGCTGGTGCTGCAGTTCATCGGCGACGAGATCGAGGCCGTGTTCGGCGCGCCGCTCGACAACCCGCGTCACGCCGATGCGGCGGTGGCGGCCGCGCGCGAAATGGGGCGGCGGCTCGAGGCCTGGAATGCAACGCGCAGCGCGGCGGGAAAGCCCCCGCTGCGCCACGGCATCGGCATCCACACCGGCACCGTGATCGCCGGCAACATCGGCAGCAGCGAGCGGCTGTCGTATGCGCTGGTCGGCGACGCGGTGAACCTGGCGTCGCGCATCCAGGCGCTGAACAAGGAATTCGGGACGCACACACTGGTCAGCGGCGCGACCCAAGCCCGGCTCGCTTCGGTTGAAGGGCTTCAGGCGCTGCCGGCCGTGCTCGTGAAGGGCCGCGTCGCAGAAGTGTCGGTGTATGCGCTGCCCTGACCCGAACTGCCGAGTTGGGTATGAGCTCCCCGGGGGCAGCGACTATGCGGCAACCCGCAGCGACGAGCGGAGGAACTCTGGAGCGAAATCAGCGCCGTCAGGCCAGACAACTGGCCGCAGCTCAGGGTGAAGCCGAACGGTGCGGAAGTAAGCGATGTCCTTCAGCGGCTCGAACACTTCCCCATGGAGTTTGGGGGTCAGGTCGATCTCGCCCTGCGCTCCATCGTTGAATCGGACCCAAAGGGTGTGATCGGCAACGTGGCGGACTTCGGTAAGGTGCGTCAACATGTGACTACTCCATCGGTTCTATTCGGGGAAGCGGGCGGCTCGCTCGGGCGAACGCCCATGCGTCAAGTAGTTCTTGTCGATGCAGCATATTCCACTGCGTGTCACCTTGCGTGTCACCGTGCGTGTCACACCGTTCGCGGCGCTGCGTTCAGCCGAGTGCAGCTCCTGCACAGTGGGCGCTTGCGCGGCCGACGGCGCGGACAGTGCCGCCGCGGCGATCGACAGCAGCGCGCAAAGCCAGACCCGAGCGCCAAGGCGTGGCCTGGTCGCCCGAGTGCTTGCTGCCCGCGCCGCCAGTGCCGTTCGCGCTCCTCGATCGATCGACCGGCCGGTTCCGTACTTGCGGCCGTGCCGATTCAACAATAGATCAGCGGCGCGCGCAATCGTCGCCCGGCTTCAGCGCAGGCTCAGCATCCGCTCGACGTAGCGCGCGATCAGGTCGATCTCGAGGTTCACCGGCTGCCCCGGCTTGAGCAAGCCGAGCGTCGTGCCCTGCACCGTGTGCGGGATCAGGTTGATGCTGAACTCGCAACCCTCGGCGGAGTCGTTGACGCGGTTGACGGTGAGGCTCACACCGTTGATGGTGATCGAACCCTTGAAGGCGAGGAAGCGCGCCAGCGAAGCCGGGGCCAGCACCCGCAACTCCCACGACTCGCCGACCGGCGCGAAGTGCGTGACGCGGCCGATGCCATCGACATGGCCGCTGACGAGGTGCCCGCCCAGGCGGTCGTTCGCGCGCAGGGCCTTTTCCAGATTCACCGGGCCGATGGCGTCGAGGCCGGCGGTGTGGGCCAGGCTTTCGGCCGAGAGGTCGATCGTGAAGCGCGCCGCTGCAGCGTCGAACGAGGTCAGCGTCATGCACGCGCCATTGAGCGCGATGCTGTCGCCGAGCTGCGCGTCGCTCAGGTAGCCGGGCGGGGCTTGTAGCGTGAGGCGCTTGCCGTGGGCTGCGTCGGGGCCGAGCGGCTCGACGCCGACGATCTGGCCCTGGCCTGTGATGATGCCGGTGAACATGCGGTGATTGTCGCTGCGCGGCTCAGAAAGCGTCGGCGGCGGCCGGGCGCAGCCGCAGCCGCAGATCGTCGCCAACGCGATCGACGGCGTGGAAGCGCAACGCGACGGCATCGGCCAGGCTCGTGAGCGGCCCCAACGCTGCCAAACCGAGCCCGCTGCCGAGCAGCTTCGGCGCAACGTAGACCAGCCATTCATCGACCCAGTCTTCGCGCACGAACGAGCCGTTGAGCTTGGCGCCGGCCTCGACATGGAGTTCGTTGATCTCCCGCGCGGCCAAGTCTTGCAGCATCGCGCGCAGATCGACCTTGCCGCTCGGGCCGGGCACGAGCGCGACCTCGGCACCACGCGCCTGCAATGCAGCTACGCGCTCGGCCGCCGGTGCCGCCGCGTACACCAGCACCGTGCCCGGCGGGTCGAGGATGCGCGACGCCAGCGGCATGTCGAGCCGCGAATCGACCACGACGCGCAGCGGCTGGCGCGCCGTGGCGACGAGCCGCACATCGAGCCGCGGGTTGTCGTCCAGCACCGTGCCGACGCCGGTCAGCACCGCGCCGGCGCGCTTGCGCCAGGCGTGGCCATCGGCGCGCGCGGCGGCGCCGGTGATCCACTGGCTGAGGCCGTTGTCGAGCGCGGTGCGGCCGTCGAGCGAGATGGCGGCCTTCATCCGCAGCCACGGCCGGCCGCGCTGCATGCGCGAGAAGAAGCCGAGGTTGAGCTCGCGGGCCTCGCCGGCGAGCAGGCCGGTCTCGACCGCGATGCCTGCTGCGCGCAGGCGCGCGATGCCCTGGCCCGCGACCCGCGGGTTCGGGTCGGCCACCGCGACCACGCCCCGCGCGATGCCAGCGTCGATCAGCGCGTCGCAGCAAGGCGGCGTGCGGCCGTGGTGGGAGCAGGGTTCGAGGCTGACATACGCCGTCGCACCATGCACGGGCTCGCCGTTCGCGGCCGCGTCGCGCAGCGCCATCACTTCCGCATGTTCAGCGCCGGCCCGCTGGGTGTGGCCGCGCCCGATCACGCGGCCGTTGGCCGTGGCGATGACACAACCGACGCGCGGGTTGGGGTCGGAGAGGCCGACCGCGTGCTGCGCCAGCGCGAGCGCTTCGCGCATCAGGGCGGTGTCGGCGGCGGACTCGGTCATGGTGAAAGGGATTGTCCGTCACCGTTTCACGGATGCGTCAACAGTGGGCGCGGCAGTGTGAGCGCAGCCGACAGCGCGGGGTCCTGGCCGGCGATCAGCGTGGCCAGCCGCCACTGCTGCGCCGCGCCGTGACGGTCGTTCCACTGCAGCGTGAGCTGAACCGCCTTGAGGGCTGGATCGGCACTCGACTGCACCACGCGGTCGAGCGTATAGCGGGTGCGGCTGCCGGCGGGCGTCACGTCGGCCGACGCATCGGCGATGGCGTCCCAATCGGCCGAGTTCGCGAACGCCCGCAGGCCTTCGATGTCGGTCTGGGCAAGGCGCACGGCTTCGCTGCGTTCGCGCGAGGCGTCAGCATTCGTGCGCAGATGGGTCTGCAGCCGCGAAAGCGCGAGCAGGCCGATCGACAGCACCAGGAACGCGAGCAGCGCTTCGAGCAGCGCAATGCCGCGCTGCCGTGACGGCATGGGTTTGGCCCGGGTTGAATGCATCGCGTTGGCCTCTCGTCGTTCAGAAGTCGCGCCAGCTGCCCGGCACGCGGACGAAGCTGCCGAGTTGGCCGTGCAGCCGCGCGAGCACGGCTGCGTCGTAGGCGATCGAAGGCGTGCCGTTTCCGCCCACGTTGCCGAGCGCGATCAGCGCGCCGTGAACCTGCGCGTTGGCGCTGCCGCTGGTGTCCCAGTTCGCGGCCAGCGTCAGCACCACGCCGTGGACCACGACCCCGCCGCTCAACCGAACCTGGCCCTCGACCACCAGCAGCACCGGCTGCGCCGCCGCGCCGAGGGTGAGCGGGCCGTCGAGGTTCAAATCGCCCGCGATCCAGGCCAGCCGGTGGGCTGCATCCGGCCCGATCGCCGCCGTCAGCATGGCGCCGCAATCGGCGGGGCAGTCCGGCTTCTGCACCCCTGCAAGTTGCTGCCAGCGGCTGCGGTCGAGGCCGAGGAAACGGCTCAGCAGACGCTCTGCGTCGGTGCCGGCGAGTTGGGCGTCGGCGGCGGCCAGCGAAGCCGCGGCGGTCATGCCTGGCAACGTGGTGAGGCTGGCCAGCGGCATGGCGATGCTGCCCGCCGCCTGTGCAGTGAGGCCGCCGCCGCCTGGCGCGGTGTTGGCGAGCGCCAGCGGGCCCCCGACCGCGATGTCGCCGCGCGCGGTCAGCGCCGCGACGGGCACGGTGGCAAGCGCCGGCAGCAGCCCGAGCAACACTTGCGCGCGGGCACTGGCGCCGCCGGTCGCGGCACCGCCCAGGCCGGGCAGGCAGGCCGGCGCGTGGTGGTCGCAGCCGGTGGCCATGAGTTGGACCATGCCGCTGCGCGGTGCGGCGACGAAGTGCAGCGCGAACGCCGGGTGCGCGCCGGTGACTGGCGGCGCGGCGAGTGTGGGCTGGCCGGCGCTCGGGCAACTGCAGGACCAGCCACCGTCGTCGAGCACGCAGGCCGCGGTCAGCGCGACCGCGGAACCGGCGTTGTTCCAGGTGCGCGGGATGAAGTGCTGGGTCGCTGCGTCGTAGGCCAGGAAACGGTCGCGGAACGAAGTGTCGCCTGGTGTCGTGCTGGGCTCGCAATCGGCGTCGATCGGCGTGGCGCTGTCGAGCATCGCCTGCGCCCACGCGAGCCCGGCCTCGGCGGCCTCGAAGGCCTGGGTCGAGCGCGCCTGGTTGGCCGCGGCTCGTTGCTCGAACAGCAGGTTGCGGCTGGCGAAGCCGACCACCAGGGTCAGCACGAACAGCAGCAGCAAGCTCACGCTGAGCGCGGCAGCGCCATGTTGGCGGGGCGGAATGTTCATCGCGTGGCTCCGCTGAGATCAGACGGGGCAGGCGCCCACGACGGTGTCGTGGCGCACCCGCACCACGGCCTGCAGGGCGCGCGTGATGCTGGCGTCGGCGAGCGAGCGGCCGCCGATCTGAACGGCGAAGCTTCGCACCTGCTGGCGCGGCGGGCAGGTGGTGCTGCCGGCGGGGCACGGCTTGCTGCACAGCGCACCGAGGTCGATCTCTTCGACTGTCGGCGTGATGCTGAAGGCCGTCACGGCGAGCAGCGTTGCATCGGTCAGCGCCTGCCAGTTGCCGCGCCCGAGCTGGAGCTCGATCGCCTTGTTGCGCAGCCGCAAGCCGAACTTCTCATTGCTGTCGAGCAGGTGGTTCTCGACGCTGTCGCGCGAGTAGGCGAAGGTGGCCGCGTCCGACGCCGCAGCTGCGGGCGCCAGCGCGGCATAGGGGTTGGCGCGTGGCGCCTGCGTCGGCGACCACACGCCCGCGGCCGCGTCGCCCCAGTGGCCGGCGCGGCGCAGATCGCGCGCCACCAGGTCGGTGGTGGTGCGCAGGTCCTGCATCAGCCGCGCTTCGAGCAGCAGCGCGCGGTGCTCGCGCAATTGCTGCGTCAGCAGCATCGCGCCCGCCGCGACGACCAGCAGGCCGAGCGCCAGGCCGACCAGCAACTCCACCAGCGACAGGCCGCGCTGCGGCTGAACGGTCAGAGATTCCAGCATTGCCGATTCCCCTGCGCGTCGTTGGCGGTGGCTTCGGTCTCACCCGAGCTGTAGACCGTGTTGGCGCCATCGACGCTGAGCTTCATGTAGCGGCACATCCGGTCGCCAGCCTGGAAGCCGGTGGCCTGGGCCAGGGCCACGTAGCCGGTGGCGATCGGTTCACTCACGCTGAGCAGGTAGTTGCGGCCCGTCGCCACGCTCGCCACGCCGACTTCGGCCAGCGTCCCGTAGCGGCTGCTGTTGGAGCGCCAGCGCTCCTGGGCCGCCTGGATCTGCATCGTCGCGACCAGCGCCTCACTGCGGCGCACCTTCTGCAGCGTGCCGCTGAAGCTGGGGTAGGCCGCCGAGGCGAGCAGCCCCGAGATCGAGGTCGCGATCATCACTTCGACCAGCGTGAAGCCGGCAGAGCGGCGGCGAAGAGTCATGGCAAGTTTCATCGCAGTTCTCCTTGGGGTTCAGCAGGCGCGGTAGCCGGGCAGCGCGCTGCCCGGCGAGCAGGAGCGGACGCGGCCCATCACGTTGACAACGTGGTGGATCGCGCCTTGCGGCCCGGTAACGCGCGCCGTGCCGGTTGGCGTGCTGGTGCCGTGCAGCGGATCGAACAGGATCGAGTTGGCGCTGGCCGCCACGCCGACCTGCTGCGCGGTGGCGAGATAGACCGTCTTGATCTGCACCGCGGCGCCGCTGCAGACCGCCGGCGCGGGGCCGCTGCAGGCGCACTGCGCCCGGGCGCCGGTGTGGATCACGTAGCAACTGCCCCCTGTGGCAGTGTGAAAGCTGATGCGCACCGGCTCATTGCGAGCGACGGCCTCGGTGCGCACGTATTGCAGGTCGGTCGCGAGCTGCGCCGCCACGCCTTCAAGGCGCTTGCGGGCGACGAGGTCCTGGAAGCTGGGCGCGACCGTCGAGACGCCGATGGCGACGATCGTTAGCGCCACGGCAGCTTCGATCAGCGTGACGCCGCGTTGGGCGCGTTGAGATCTGGGGTGGTTTTTCATGTGTGCCTCGTTCCGTTGAACCGTGCACACACTTTAGGAAAACGAGCGCGACTTCGCTTCCCCGTGACGAGGGAAGCGAGGCCGGTTTCAAGAGGGTCACCCGTTCGGGGGATGCGCGCGATTCAGCGCGGCCAGATCGCCCGGCTAGATGTCGCGGATCAGCTGCCGGAACTCGTCCACGTCTTCAAAACTGCGGTAGACCGAGGCGAAGCGCACGTAGGCCACCTTGTCGATCCGCTTCAACTCGCGCATCACGAGCTCGCCCAGGCGTGCGCTCGTGACCTCGCGTGCGCCGCTGTTGAGCAACTTGTCCTGGATGCGCTCCACCGCGGCGTCGATCTGCTCGACGCTGACCGGGCGCTTGCGCAGCGCCAGCGTCATCGACGCGCGGATCTTGCCGAGGTCGAACTCGGCCCGCGTGCCGTCCTTCTTGACCACCGAAGGCAATGCGATCTCGGCCCGCTCGTAGGTCGTGAAGCGCTTGTCGCACGACTGGCAGCGGCGGCGCCGGCGTACCACGTCGCCCTCGTCGGACTCGCGCGTCTCGACGACCTGGGTCTCGTTGTGGCTGCAAAAGGGACAGCGCATGTGGGGCTAGCAACCGCGGCCGCCGCCGGGCCGCCCCAAGGCGGCCGCGCGCCCCGGTGGGGGGCAGCGACGCGGCAAAGCCGCCGGCTTGGGAGCCCTCACCTGTAGACCGGGAAGTCGCGGGTCAGCGCGGCGACCTTTTCGCGCACCGCGGCCAGGTTGGCCTCGTCGTGCGGGCGGTCGAGCACGTCGGCGACCAGGTTCGCGGTCAGCCGGGTCTCGGCCTCGGCGAAGCCGCGGGTCGTCAGCGCCGGGGTACCGAGGCGGATGCCGCTGGTGACCATCGGCCGCTCGGGATCGTTCGGGATGCCGTTCTTGTTGCACGTCATGTGGGCCGCGCCGAGCACCGCTTCGGCAACCTTGCCGGTCAGGCCCTTCGGCCGCAGATCGACCAGCATCACGTGGCTTTCGGTGCGCCCGCTGACGATGCGCAGGCCGCGCTCGATCAAGGTTTCGGCCAGCACCACGGCGTTCTTCGCCACCTGCTGCTGGTAGGTCTTGAACTCGGGCGCCAGCGCCTCGTGGAAGGCGACCGCCTTGGCGGCGATCACGTGCATCAACGGGCCGCCCTGGATGCCGGGGAAGATCGCGCTGTTGATCTGCTTGGCCACGTGGTCCTTCATCAGGATGATGCCGCCGCGCGGGCCGCGCAGGCTCTTGTGGGTGGTGGAAGTCACTGCGTCGGCGAACGGCACCGGGTTCGGGTACGCGCCGGCGGCGATCAGGCCCGCGTAGTGCGCCATGTCGACCATGAAGTACGCGCCGATCGCCTTCGCCACTTTGGCGAAGCGCTCGAAGTCGATCCGCAGGCTGTAGGCCGAAGCGCCCGCGATGATCAGTTTCGGCTTGTGCTCGTGGGCGAGCCGCTCCATCGCGTCGTAGTCGATCGCTTCGTTCGCATCGAGCCCGTAGCTCACCACCTTGAACCACTTGCCGCTCATGTTGAGCGGCATGCCGTGCGTCAGGTGCCCGCCCTCGGCAAGGCTCATGCCCATGATCGTGTCGCCCGGCTGCAGCAGTGCAAAGAATACCGCCTGGTTGGCCTGCGAACCGGAGTTGGGCTGCACGTTGGCGTGCTCGGCGCCGAAGAGCTTCTTCACCCGGTCGATCGCGAGCTGCTCGACTACATCGACGTTCTCGCAGCCGCCGTAGTAGCGCTTGCCGGGGTAGCCCTCGGCGTACTTGTTGGTGAGCTGGCTGCCCTGCGCGGCCATCACGGCCGGCGAGGTGTAGTTTTCCGACGCGATCAGCTCGATGTGCTGTTCCTGGCGCAGGTTCTCGGCCTGGACGGCGGCCCAGATCTCGGGGTCGACACGGGCAAGGGTGGATTGGGTGCGGTCGAACATGGTGGCAGGCCTCTTGATGAAAAGAAGTCCCTCGCGCTTGCAAGCAGGGTGCGTGCAGAGGCTGGGCTGCCCAGGCGAACGGCGGATCGGCGAATGCCGTCCGCGCTTCCCGGTGGTTCACCACCTTGGGCCTCGGGGGTCGAGAGCCCTATCGCCAGTCGCGCGGCCCGGCAAGTGTAGCGCCTGCATTCACGGCGCCGGCCGGCTTGTTGGCCGACTGCAGCCCCCCGGGGGCGGCGTTCAGCGCAGCAGGGCCACGTGGTCCGGGTCGGCGTGCACTTCAAGCTTGGCCGGTACCGCTTCGGTTGGCTTGACCTGCGGTGCGGCCACCGGCACAGCGGCCGGCGTGGCAATCGTCAGCGGGGCGTTGGGGGCGACCGTCTTGCCGCCGGCCACATGCTTCAGGTAACTCTGTTCGGCCAGCACCTTGCCGGCGTAGCCATTGTCGTCGGCCTGGTTGCCGGCGCCCACGTAGTAGCGAAGCCCGGCTTCCACACTGCCGGCGCGCGCGATGCATTCCTTGAGCACCTGGACCCCAACCTTGAGGTTGCTGACCGGGTCAAACGCGGCCAGGATGCCGCCGAAGCGCTCGTACTTCTCGTCGTGAACACGGGTCATCACCTGCATCAGGCCCTGCGCGCCGACGGCGCTCTGCGCAAACGGATTGAAGCTCGACTCGATCGCCATGATGGCCAGGATCAGCGTCGGGTCGACGCCGACTTTCGGCCCGACGGCCCAGGCCTCCTGCACCAACCGGCTGACCGGCTCGGGCGCCACCCGGTAGCGCCGCGCCAGCCAGTGGGCCACAGCGGCCTGCTGGCGGGTCAGGCCGCCCGGGTCGGCCGCGGTGGCGCGGGTCACGGCGTCGGGTTCGGCCAGAGCAACCGCCTCGGCCTCTGCCGGCTCGGCGCGGGCCACGTGGCGCGCCTGCAGCCAGCCGAGCGCGGTGGCCTCGAGTGTCTGCGGCAGGTCGGCGCGGCTGAACACGAACAGCACCGCGGCCACCACCACGAGGCCCACCAGCGCCAGGCTGTTGTGGCTGATCTCGAGCAGGCCATTGCCCACGTCGCGCAGGAACACCGAAGCCGAGCTGCTGCACGCATCGCGCAGGGCTCGGGCCTTGGTTAGTATCCGGTCTCTCGTTTTCATCACACTCCTTCGGTGGCGTCCGCTGCGGCGTCGGATAGCACGCTTCAGTGGCGACGGCATCATGGATTGCGGCGCGCATCGGGACGAGGTGTCGGCCCCGGTCAGCGCAACCGCCGTTTGGCGTACCCCTTTTGAGCGGCCTCGCTGGGCGGGCCTGGGGCGGGTAATCCCTTGGTGGGATCGTCTAGGCCGAATTCTAGGAAGACTTTTCATAACCAGTCAAGCATTTGGATATGCTTGTTCATTACTAATTTATATGAAATACCGGGATTTGCGCGACTTCATGGCCGGGTTGGAAGCCAGTGGCGAGTTGCTTCGGGTCGCAGAGCCAGTATCGGCGCGGCTGGAGATGACGGCGCTCAGCGACCGGGTGCTCCGGGCTGGCGGGCCGGCGTTGCTGTTCGAGAGGCCTCTCGGTTACGGCGTCAGTTACAAAATTCCGGCCTTGACAAACCTGTTCGGCACCCCGAGGCGGGTCGCGCTCGGCATGGGTGCGAGCGAGGTCAGCGAGCTGCGCGACGTGGGCCGGGTGCTGGCCAGCCTGAAAGAGCCCGAGCCACCCAAGGGTTTGAAGGACGCCGGCAAGCTGCTGCAGATGGCCAAGGCCTTGTGGGACATGAAGCCGGCTGCCGTACGCCACGCCGCCTGCCAGGAGGCGATGTTCGTGGGCGCCGAAGTCGATCTGGGCCACCTGCCGGTGCAAACCTGCTGGCCCGGCGACGCCGGGCCGCTGATCACCTGGGGCCTCGTGATCACCCGCGGCCCGCAGGGTGTGGCCAACCCGCGCAAGCGGCAGAACCTGGGCATCTACCGCCAACAGGTGATCGGCCCGCGGCAAACCATCATGCGCTGGCTCGCCCACCGCGGCGGGGCGCTCGACTTTCGCGACTTCGCGCTCGCCAACCCGGGCCGGCCCTTTCCGATCGCAGTGGCGCTGGGCGCCGACCCGGCAACGATCCTGGGTGCCGTGACGCCGGTGCCCGACACGCTCTCGGAATACCAGTTCGCCGGTCTGCTGCGTGGCAGCCGGACCGAGCTGGCCGATAGCGGCGTGGGCGAAGGCGGGCTGATGCTGCAAGTGCCGGCCAGCGCCGAGATCGTGCTCGAAGGCTGCATTCCCGTGGCCGCCGCTGGCTTCGTGGGCCAAAGCGAGCATGGCGTCGCGCTGAAGGAACTGGGCGGCTACCTGCATGCGCTGGAAGGCCCGTTCGGCGACCACACCGGCTATTACAACGAGCAGGACTGGTTCCCGGTGTTCCAGATCGAGCGCCTGACGCAGCGCCGCGACCCGATCTACCACTCCACCTACACCGGCAAGCCGCCCGACGAGCCGGCCGTGCTGGGCGTGGCGCTGAACGAGGTGTTCGTGCCGATCCTGCAAAAGCAGTTTCCCGAGATCACCGATTTCTATCTGCCGCCCGAAGGTTGCAGCTACCGGATGGCGATCGTGTCCATCCGCAAGAGTTACCCCGGGCACGCCAAGCGGGTGATGTTCGGCGTCTGGAGCTTCCTGCGCCAGTTCATGTACACCAAGTTCATTGTCGTGACCGACGACGACGTGAACATTCGCGACTGGAAAGACGTGATCTGGGCCGTCACGACCCGGATGGACCCGGTGCGCGACACCACGCTGGTCGAGCAGACGCCGATCGACTACCTCGATTTCGCCTCACCCGTGAGCGGCCTGGGCGGCAAGATGGGGCTCGACGCGACCAATAAGTGGCCCGGCGAAACGGCGCGCGAATGGGGCCGGCCGATCAAGATGGATGCCGAGGTCGAGCGCCGCGTCGATGGCGTGTTCGCGAGCGTGCTCGAACAAATCGACGCCAAGACCCGCGCCGCTGGCGAACGCGGCAAACGGCCCTTGTAAACCAGGCGCGCACCGACTACTGTTCTACTGCCTGCACGCAGGCACAACCCCCGGCGCAGTCCCTGCGCCAGAGGAGCCCCGGACCCAACATCCTCCGGAGCCCCGAAATGGTGGCGCAAGCCACCCGCCCCTCCCACCGCTCCGTCGGTTGGGAGGGGTTTGTATTTGGGGCCGGCTGCCGGCTCAGTCCTCGCCGGGCCGCCCCAAGAGGGCTGAGATCCCCTCGGGGGGCGACGCCGAAGGCGTCTTGGGGCCGTCAACGCTCAGTCCTCGCCGGGCCGCCCCAAGAGGGCTGAGATCCCCTCGGGGGACGACGCCGAAGGCGTCTTGGGGCCGTCAGCTGTCAATCGCCGGCCAGCCGGCCGAGCGATTCGCGCAGCACCACGCGCACGCGGGTGAAGCCCTCGGCACTCGGCAGCCAGTCGAGTACCGGGCCGAGCGTGAGCCGGGCCATGCCCATTGGCGCGGGCACGAAGGCGATCTGCCCGGCGGCGGCGGCCTCGAACAGGTGCAAGGCTCGCGGCATGTGCCAGCCGTTCGTCACCAGCACGGCGCGCGTGATGCCGGCGCGTTTGAGCAGGGCGACGGTGAAGATTGCGTTCTCGCGCGTGTCGTGCGACTGGTCTTCGGTCCACTTCAAGGGCAGGCCGAACTCCTTGGCCGCGATCCGCTCGGCCACTTCGGCTTCAGTCGGCCCGACCTCGCCGCCCCAGCCGATGCCGCCACTGAACCCAACCGCCGCGCCGGTCTCGCGGCCCAGCCAGAGGCCATAGCGCAGGCGCTCCAGCGATGCCCCGCTCAGGCTGGCGCTGGCGTACACGGGCGCAAGGACCTCACGCCCGCCCCCCAGCACCACAATCGCAACCGGCTGGCGCGCTTTCACATCGCTGCGCAGTTGGGCGATCTGCGCTGTGGTGAGTGCGGGTGGGGGCTGGAGCAGGGTTCGTGTGAGCAGGGCGCCGATGCCGGTGCAGGCACTCAGCCAGATGCCGGCCGCGCCGACGAGCACCAGCAGCCAGCCCAGGCCGCGCCGCGGCAGGATCAAGCGAGCGCCCAGGAGCACCAGCAACAGCAGTGGTACCGGCGGCAACACCAGCGCCGTCAGCACCGGTTTCCACGAATCGATGCCGAGCAGTGAGAAGAGGTTGTGCAATGCAGTTCCGGCGCTGGCGCCACCGTGCCAGGGGGCGCGACTCGACGCAAGAGTGGCCGGGATTGTGCAGCAACGCGCTAGAGTTTCAGCCTTCGGACTGAAAGGAAATGCAGACCATGGATGCCGCGCCAGAACCCCGTGCTGACCCCGACGCCGGCCCGGCGCTTGCGCTGCGTGCGCGACTGATCCGCAACTTCGACAGCGTCGAGAAGACGCGCGAACTGCGCCCGCCGCTGTACGACACGCTCTGCGCGCGGCTCGCCCACGGCACCGCGGCGAGCAAGCTCGGCATCAGCATCGACACCGTCGCGCCCGGCATGCGCGGCTGCCCGTACCACTTTCACTACGCGCAGGAAGAGGCGTTCGTGATTCTCGAAGGCGAGGGCACGTTGCGCGTCGCCGGCCAGAGGCTGCCGCTGCGCGCGGGCGACACGGTGTTCATCCCGGCCGGGCCGGAATACCCGCACCAGATCGTCAACACCTCGGCGGCGCCGCTGAAGTACCTGTCGATCAGCACCCGCGACACGCCCGAGGTGGTGGAGTACCCCGACTCGGGCAAGTACCTCGCACTGGCCGGCGAGGCTGGTCCGCAGGGCTTCGCCCGCATGCACCGCGAGCGTGATGACCTGGATTATTGGGACGGCGAGCCGTGATCCAGGCCGTAGGTGTTACTCCCTCTCCCACTCGTGGGAGAGGGTTGGGGTGAGGGTCGCTGCCCAGAGCCCACCCTCACCCCGGCCCTCTCCCGCCCCGGCGGGCGAGGGAGGCCAGGCACCAAGTCAGACCCCGAGCAGCTCGACCTCGAACAGCAGCGTCGCATTCGGCGGAATCACCCCGCCTGCGCCGCGCGCGCCGTAGCCGAGTGCGGCCGGGATCACGAGCTGTCGCGTGCCGCCGACCTTCATGCCCTGCACGCCTTCGTCCCAGCCGCGGATCACCTGGCCGCCGCCGAGGCCGAAGCCGAACGGGTCGTTGCGGTCCTTGCTCGAATCGAACTTGGCGCCCTTGACGCCGTCGTTGTAAAGCCAGCCGGTGTAGTGCACGCTGACCTGCTGGCCGGCGCGGGCCTCGGCGCCTTCGCCGACGGTGGTGTCTTCGTATTGCAGGCCGGAGGGGGTGGTGATCATCATGATGAATGCGGGTCGTGTGGGGTTGGAAGGCTGCGCATCATGCCATCGCCGGGGCACCACCGGTCGCGCCATTGCAACACCGTTTCGACGAGCCATCCGCCCAGGTCGTTCGCGGCACCGGGCGCCAGGCCCAGCGCGGTGGCGGCGGCTCGCAGCGCCATGACGGGATCGCCCAGTTCAGCGGGCTCGGCGCCGTTCTGCTTCGACAACTTCTCGCCATCCGGCCCCAGCACCAGCGGCGTGTGCAGATAGCGCGGTTTCGGCACGCCGAGCAGGCGCTGCAGCACGGCCTGGCGCGGCGTGTTGTCGGCCAGGTCTTCGCCGCGAACGACATCGCTGATGCCTTGCGCCGCGTCGTCGACCACCACCGCAAGCTGATACGCCCACAGCCCGTCGGCGCGGTGGAGCACGAAGTCGCCCACCTCGCGCGCAACGTCTTGCGCTTGCGCGCCGAGGCGGCGGTCGGTCCAGGCGACGGGCAGGGCGTGGTCGCCCACCCGCAACCGCACCGAGCGGCCCGGCCGGTCGCGCAGGCCGCCGCGCTCCGGGCGGCAGGTGCCCGGGTAGACCCACTCCGCGTGCCGTTCGTGCGCCACGCCCGATGCTGCCAGCACCCGTGCAATGTCGCTGCGCGTGCAGCCACACACGTAGGCGTGGCCGGCGCCCAGCAGCCCGGCCAGCGCGGCCGCGTACAGCGCGCCGCGCCGCGACTGCCGCAGCGGCACTTCATCGGGCAGCAACCCGCAGCGCGCCAGTTGCGCCAGGATCGTCGCCTCGGCGCCGGGCACGCAGCGCGGCGTGTCGACGTCCTCGATCCGCACCAGCCAGCGCCCGCCGTGGGCGCGCGCGTCGAGCCAACTGGCCAGCGCCGCCACCAGCGAGCCGGCGTGCAGCGGCCCGGTGGGCGACGGCGCGAAGCGGCCGATGTAGTCGCCCATCGGGCTCAGATGATGAGCCCGGCGTGGCGCTCCAGCAGCGCCGTTCGCGTGGCCGGGCGGTCGAGCTGCTCCAGCCACCAGCGCAGCGCCAGGCCCACCGGCACTGGCCTGCCATCGGCCGTCTGCGGGCTGCGCCAGGCATAGCAAAGCCGCGCCGGCAGGCGGCTGCGCTGCACCTTGCGCACCACCAGCCGCCCGGCGCGGAGGTGTTCGCGCACCATCGGCTCCACCAGGAAGCCACCGCCCAGCCCGCGCAGCTGGGCCTCGATCTTGGCCGGCATGGTGGCCACGGTCAGCACGTCCTGGCCGGGCAGCAGGTTCACCGTAACCGGCGCCGTGCGCTGTGCCGAATCGGAAACGGCAACGGCGCGGTGGCGCAGCAGGTCGGCGTCGCTCAGCGGTTCTGCCGCCGTGGCCAGCGGGTGGTGCGGCGCCACGGCGAAGACGAGTTCCAGTTCACCCAGCGGTTGCGAGCGGATGTCGCTCGGCAGCGCGGTATCGACGGCGCAGCCGATCGCCAGATCGGCCTGGCCGCTGGTCAACGCTTCCCAGGTGCCGGCCAGCACCTCGCTGCGCAGGCGCAGCCGCGTCGCCGGCCCGTCGGGCGGCATCAGTGCGTAGAAGGCCTCGCACAACTCGAACACGGTGATGCGCGAGATCACGCTGTCCACCGCCACCGTGAGCTGCGTTTCCCAGCCCGAGGCGACGCGCTTGACGCGGTGCGCCACCGCCTCCATCTGCGCCAGCAGGCGCCGGCCTTCAGCCAGCAATTCTTCGCCGGC
>JANOVJ010000514.1:0-1969 GCA_031417295.1 bacterium
GTCGACCTTGGGCCAGGGCAGCAAGCCGGGGAAGGCGCCGCCTGCGGCCGCTGTCGAGGCGGAGGCGGGTGCAGCGGCCTTCTGCGCGGCGGTCTGCACGCCGCCGGCCATCACGCTCTTGACGAAGCCTTGCACGTCGGCCTCGACGATGCGGCCCTTGGGCCCGCTGCCGATGACTTCATTGAGCGGCACGCCGAGTTCGCGCGCCAGCTTGCGGATGCTCGGCGAGGCGTGCGGCAGGTTGCCCTTCGGCGCCGTGGGCTCATGCGCCGGCAACGCCGCAGTCGGAATCGGCCGGTCGGCGGCGGGTGCAGGCGAAGACGCCACGGCGGCTCCGGCCGGTGCGGCAGCGGCGGCGCTCGCGGGCGCTGCCGCAGGCGCGCCAGCGCTGGCCTCGACGATCACGACCACGCTGCCCTTCTTGACCTTGTCCCCAATGGTGACGCGGACCTCCTTCACCACGCCGGCATGCGACGACGGAATCTCCATCGACGCCTTGTCGGATTCGACCGTGATCAGGCTTTGCTCGACCTTGATGGCGTCGCCGGGCTTGACCATCACTTCGATCACGGCCACTTCGTCGAAGTCGCCGATGTCGGGGACGAGGACTTCCACAGGGCCGCCCGTTGCCGGCGCTGCGGCCGGTGCTTCAGCCACGGCTGCGGCGACGGGCGCTGGGGCTGGGGTTGAAGCAGCAGCGGGAGCCGGGGCCGCAGCCGGCGCGGCGGCCGCAGCAGCGCCCTCCACCTCCAGCATCAACACCAGCGACCCTTCCGCCACCTTGTCGCCGATCGCAACCTTCAGCTCCTTCACCACGCCGGCATGCGACGACGGAATCTCCATCGACGCCTTGTCGGATTCGACCGTGATCAAGCTCTGCTCGGCCTTGACGGTGTCGCCCGCCTTGACCAGCAACTCGATGATCTCCACTTCATTGAAGTCACCGATGTCCGGGACCTTCACTTCGACCAATGCCTTGGTGTGTCTCCGGGCGTGTTGTTATGCGTGCAGCGGGTTGATCTTGTCGGCGTTGATGCCGTACTTCTTGATCGCCTCGGCCACCTTCGCCGCCGGCACCGTGCCCTCTTCCGACAGTGCCTTCAAGGCCGCGACGACGACGTAGTGGCGGTTGATCTCGAAGTGCTCGCGCAGCTTGCTGCGGAAGTCGCTGCGGCCGAAGCCATCGGTGCCGAGCACCTTGTAGGTGCGGCCCTTGGGCAGGAAGGCGCGAATCTGGTCGGCAAAACTCTTCATGTAGTCGGTCGAGGCGACCACCGGGCCAGCGTACTTCTCGAGTTGCTGCGCGACAAAGGGCACGCGCGGTTTCTCGGTCGGGTGCAGCAGGTTCCAGCGCTCCACGTCCTGCCCGTCGCGGGCGAGCTCGTTGAAGCTCGGGCAGCTCCACACATTCGCGGCCACGCCCCAGTCCTTCTCCAGCAACTCCTTCGCAGCCATGCTTTCGCGCAGGATCGTGCCGCTGCCGAGCAGGTTCACGCGCGGGGCGGGCCCCGAGGGGCCCTTCGCCAGCCCCTTCGCACCTTCTTCAAGGAGGTACATGCCCTTGATGATCTGTTCCTCGGTGCCTGGCTTGAGGCCCGGCTGCGGATAGTTCTCGTTGAGCAGCGTGATGTAGTAGTAGACGTTGTCCTGGTTCTCGACCATGCGCTTCAGGCCGTGGTGCAGGATCACGCCGACTTCATGAGCGAAGGTCGGGTCGTAGCTGATGCAGTTGGGGATCGTCCCGGCCAGGATGTGGCTGTGGCCGTCTTCGTGTTGCAAGCCCTCGCCGTTCAACGTCGTCCGCCCTGAAGTGCCGCCGAGCAGGAAGCCCCGCGCCTGCATGTCGCCAGCGGCCCAGGCCAGGTCCCCAATGCGCTGGAAGCCGAACATCGAGTAGTAGACGAAGAACGGCACCATGATGCGGTTGTTGGTCGAGTACGACGTGGCCGCCGCGATCCAACTGCTCATG
>JANOVJ010000515.1:0-1940 GCA_031417295.1 bacterium
CAGGTGCTGATGACCTACGGCCTGATCCTCGTCTTCGAGGAGGCGCGCAGCCTGCTCGTCGGCAACGACGTGCACGGCGTGCAGGCGCCGCCCTGGCTCGCGGGAAGCTTCGCGCTCGGCGGGCTGATGTCGTACCCGTGGTACCGCGTGTTCGCGTCGGTGGCCTGCATCGTGGTCGCGCTCGCGCTGTACTTTGTCGTCAACCGCACGCGCCTGGGCATGATGATCCGCGCCGGGGCGAGCAACCGCGACATGGTGCGCGGCCTGGGCATCGACATCAAGCTGCTCTACCGCATCGTGTTCGCCGGTGGTGTCGCGCTGGCAGCCCTGGCGGGGATGATCGCGGCGCCGCTGTCGTCGGTCTACCCTGGCATGGGCGGCAGTGTGCTGATCATCTGTTTTGTCGTGGTCGTGATCGGCGGCATCGGCTCGATCACGGGCGCGTTGGTGGCGTCGCTGCTGGTCGGCTTTGTCGACACCTTCGGCAAGGTCTTCTTCGCCGAGTTCAGCGGCGTCGGCGTTTATCTGCTGATGGCCGTGATCCTCGTCTGGCGGCCTGAAGGGTTGATGAAGCGTGGCTACTAGAGCCCCCCAGTCGCTGCGCTCCTGCCCCCAAGGGGCGCCGCTCCGGCTCGGGGCGGCCCGGCGCCGGAGCACTCCGTGACTTCGTTGCGTTCCTGGCTGGTCCCGGTGACGGCGGCGGTCGTGCTCGCCGCGCTGCCCGCCGTGCTGACGCCCTACACCCACGACCTCGTCGTCAAGATCGCGATCTACGCCGTCTTCGCCCTCAGCCTCGAACTCCTGGTCGGCATGACCGGCCTGGTCAGCCTGGGGCACGCGGCGTTCCTGGGTATCGGCGCTTATGTCGCGGTGCTGGGGACGGGCGACGGCGGCGCGGCGTCGATCGCGTGGCTGCTGCCGGCCTCGATGCTGGCGGCAGCCGTCTACGCGCTCTTCGTCGGCGCCTTGAGCCTGCGCACCAAGGGCGTCTACTTCATCATGGTCACGCTCGCGTTCGCGCAGATGGCCTACTTCGTGTTCCACGACACCAAGGTCGCGGGCGGCAGCGACGGCATCTTCCTGTACACCAAGCCGGTGCTGGCGCTCTTCGGCAAGACGCTTGTCGACCTGGACAACAAGCACCACCTGTACTACGCCGTGATCGCCGCGCTGGTGTTCACCTACGCCCTGCTCGCGCTGATCGGCCGCTCGCGCTTCGGCCACGCGCTCACCGGCATCCGCGTCAACGAGCAGCGCATGCGCGCCGCGGGTTTTGCGACCTACCCGTACAAGCTGGCCGCATTCGTGATCGCCGGCGCGCTGGCCGGGCTGGCGGGTTTTTTGCTGGCGGTGAAGGACGGTGGCGTCAACCCGGAGCTGCTGAGCTGGCACGAGTCGGGCGCAGTGCTGCTGATGATCATCCTCGGCGGCATCGGCAGCCTGCGCGGCGCGGTGATCGGCGCCATTGCGTTCACGTTGCTGAAGGAACTCTATCAATCCGAAGCGCTGCTCGGCCCGCTGGCGTCGCACTGGCAAATGACGCTCGGCTTCACCATCATCGCCTTCGTCGCCTGGTTGCCGAAGGGCCTGATCGGTCTGGGCGCGCGGCGGCGCGGAGCCCGCCATGGCTGATCGCGAGCCGCTGCTCCAGGCGCACGCGCTGACGCGCCGTTTCGGTGGGCTCACCGCCGTCGGCAGTGTCTCGCTGGTGCTGCGCCCGGGCGAACTGCACGCCGTGATCGGCACCAACGGGGCCGGCAAGTCGACGCTGATCAACATGCTGTCGGGCGAGCTGCCGGCATCGAGCGGGCGCATCGAGCTCGCGGGTGTCGACATCACCGCGTGGTCGCAGCCGCACCGCGCGCGCGCTGGCGTGGGCCGCAGCTACCAGCGCACCACCATCTTCCCGACACTCAGCGTGTTCGAGAACACGCGCCTGT
>JANOVJ010000516.1:0-5736 GCA_031417295.1 bacterium
GGTCGCCATCTCGCTGCTGATTCCGTGGAACGTGGTCGGCACGATCTGGCAGATTTACGGCCGCACCGACATTGGCCTGATGGGCGCGACGCTGGCCAAGCTGGGCATCGACTACAGCTACACCGGCAACGCCACGCACGCTTGGCTGACGGTGCTGCTGATGGACGTGTGGCACTGGACGCCGCTGGTCGCGCTGCTCTGCTACGCCGGGCTGCGCGCGATCCCCGACGCCTACTACCAGGCGGCCAGCATCGACGGCGCGTCGAAGGTCGCGGTGTTCCGCTACATCCAGTTGCCCAAGCTGCGCGGGGTGCTGATGATCGCGGTGCTGCTGCGCTTCATGGACAGCTTCATGATCTACACCGAGCCCTTCGTGCTGACCGGTGGCGGGCCGGGCAACGCAACCACGTTCCTCAGCCAGTACCTGACGCAGAAGGCCGTCGGCCAGTTCGATCTCGGCCCGGCGGCTGCGTTCTCGCTGATCTACTTCCTGATCATCTTGCTGCTGTGCTTCATCCTCTACAACTGGATGCAGCGCGTGGGCACCGCCGACAAGACGGAGGCCGGCCATGGATGACAAGCGGTTCAAGAAGCGGACGATCTTCCTCGTCGCCTACCTCGTGTTCGCCATCCTGCCGGTGTACTGGATGATCAACATGTCGTTCAAGACGAACGAGGAGATCCTGTCGACCTTCAGCCTCTGGCCGCAGCACTTCACGACCGACCACTACCGCACCATCTTCACCGACGTGTCGTGGTACTCGGGCTACATCAACTCGCTGATCTACGTGGCCATCAACACCGTGATCGCGCTGCTGGTGGCGCTGCCGGCGGCCTATGCGTTCTCGCGCTACAGCTTCCTCGGCGACAAGCACGTGTTCTTCTGGTTGCTCACCAACCGCATGACGCCGCCGGCCGTGTTCCTGCTGCCGTTCTTCCAGCTCTACACCACGCTCGGGCTGATGGACACGCACATCGCGGTGGCACTCGCCCACCTGCTGTTCAACGTGCCGCTCGCGGTGTGGATTCTCGAAGGTTTCATGAGCGGCGTGCCGCGCGAGATCGACGAAACGGCGTACATCGACGGCTATTCGTTCCCGCGCTTCTTCCTCACCATCTACATCCCGCTGATCAAGGCAGGCGTTGGCGTGGCGGCGTTCTTCTGCTTCATGTTCAGCTGGGTCGAATTGCTGATGGCGCGCACCCTGACGAGCGTGAACGCCAAGCCCATCGTTGCGGTGATGACACGCACGGTCAGCGCCTCGGGCATGGACTGGGGCGTGCTCGCCGCGGCCGGCGTGCTGACCATCGTGCCGGGCGCGATCGTGATCTATTTCGTGCGCAACTACATCGCCAAGGGGTTTGCGATGGGCAGAGTGTGAAGCGAAGGGCGAGGGGCCCCGGTAACGGGGATCGACCAGCGAAACACTCGGCGAAGGCGGCGGGCTCGATGCCCGCCAACTGAGTACAAGGAGTCAGAAATGTTCGAGTGGATGGCCTGGACCTTGCCCGTTGCGGTGTTCTTCAGCTGCATCGTGCTGATGCTCGCCGGCATGACGGTGTGGGAACTCAAGTCGCCCACCGTGCTGCGCAAGGGCTTCCTGCCGATGGCCACGACCCGTGGCGACCGGCTGTTCATCGGCCTGCTTTCGGCCGCGTACCTGAACCTGGCCTTCGTGGCGGTGAGCGAAAAGATGATCACCTGGTTCAGCCTCGCGCAGGAGCCGTCGATCTGGATCAGCTTCATCGCCTCGATGGCGCTGCTCGCGCTGGTGATGAAGCAAGGTTGAAACAAGCGATCGCGAGACAAGGCGCCGGCCCTTCCTTCCCAGCCGGCGTTTCATGAAACCCAAGGGAAGCACTACCTGAGGAGACAGAAATGAAATTGCGCTTGAATGCCGTGGCCTTCGCGGCCGCCGCCTTGGCCATGGGCCAGGGCGCATGGGCCGGTGAGCCTGAGGCCAAGAAGTGGATCGACGCCGAGTTCCAGCCGTCGACGCTGAGCAAAGACCAGCAGATGACCGAGATGAAATGGTTCATCGAAGCGGCGAAGAAGCTGCAAGCCAAGGGGGTGAAAGAAATCTCGGTCGTCTCCGAGACCATCACCACCCACGAGTACGAGTCGAAGACGCTCGCCAAGGCGTTCGAGGAGATCACCGGGATCAAGGTCAAGCACGACCTGATCCAGGAAGGCGACGTGGTTGAAAAACTGCAGACCTCGATGCAGTCGGGCAAGTCGATCTACGACGGCTGGATTTCAGACTCCGACCTGATCGGCACGCACTTCCGCTACGGCAAGATCATGAACCTGACCGACTACATGGCCGGCAAGGGCAAGGAGTTCACCAACCCCGGGCTGGACCTGAAAGACTTCATCGGCACCAGCTTCACCACCGCGCCCGACGGCAAGCTCTACCAGCTGCCCGACCAGCAGTTCGCCAACCTGTACTGGTTCCGCGCCGACCTGTTCGCGCGCCCCGACCTGAAGGAAAAGTTCAAGGCCAAGTACGGCTATGACCTGGGCGTGCCGCTCAACTGGAGCGCGTATGAAGACATCGCCGCCTTCTTCACCAATGACGTGAAAAACATTGACGGCAAGCCGATTTACGGCCACATGGACTACGGCAAGAAAGACCCGTCGCTGGGCTGGCGCTTCACCGATGCCTGGCTGTCGATGGCCGGCACCGCCGACATCGGCATTCCGAACGGCATGCCGGTCGACGAATGGGGCATTCGCGTCGCGGCCGACAAGTGCACGCCGGTCGGCGCCTCGGTCTCGCGCGGCGGCGCCACCAACTCACCGGCCGCCGTGTACGCGCTGACCAAGTACGTCGACTGGATGAAGAAGTACTCGCCCAAGGAAGCCATCGGCATGACCTTCGGTGAAGCCGGCCCGGTGCCGGCGCAGGGCCAGATCGCGCAGCAGATCTTCTGGTACACCGCCTTCACCGCCGACATGATCAAGCCCGGCCTGCCGGTCGTGAATGCCGACGGCACGCCGAAGTGGCGCATGGCGCCGGGCCCGAACGGCCCGTACTGGAAGCAGGGCATGCAGAACGGATACCAGGACGTGGGCTCGTGGACCTTCTTCGCGGCGCACGACGCCGACAAGACGGCCGCGGCCTGGCTTTACGCGCAGTTCATCACCGCCAAGACGACCAGCCTGAAGAAGACCATCGTCGGCCTGACGCCGATCCGCGAGAGCGACATCCAGAGCCAGGCGATGACCGACCTGGCGCCCAAGCTCGGCGGCCTGGTCGAGTTCTACCGCAGCCCGGCGCGCGTCGCGTGGACGCCGACCGGCACCAACGTGCCCGACTACCCGAAGCTGGCGCAACTGTGGTGGAAGAACGTAGCCGTCGCGGTGACGGGCGAGAAGACGCCGCAAGCGGCGATGGACAACCTGGCCGAGGAAATGGACCAGGTGATGGGCCGGCTCGAACGGGCGGGCATGGCGCAATGCGCGCCGAAGCTCAACCCGAAGAGCGACCCCGGCAAGTGGCTGAGCGACAAGAACGCGCCGTGGAAGAAGCTGGCGAACGAGAAGCCGAAGGGCGAGACGATCGCTTATGACACGCTGCTGAATGCCTGGAAGGCGGGCAAGGTGCGGTAGAACGCGGGGCGAGGGGCGGGGGGCCCCGGAACGGGGATCAACCCGCGCAGCGATCGGCGAGGGAGCGGGCTCGATGCCCGCGACTGAGTGAGCGCACGCCCGAACGACCAAACCGACCGCGCGGCGCGCAAGTGCCGCGCGGTTTTTTGCTTTGGCCGGACGACCTCGAAAGGCTCGTCGCATCCCTGGTGACAAAAGGCACACAGTTGCGTAGCATTCGCGAGTGAAGACGTTTCGGTGGAGCCCGCAGAAGAACGAGACACTTGTGGCCGAGCGGGGCATTTCGTTTGAAAGCGTCGTGGTCGCCATCGAGTCTGGCGGGTTGCTGGATATCCTGGCCCACCCGAATCAAGCGAAGTACCCTGGGCAGCGCGTACTGGTCGTGGCTTGCGATGCGTACGCGTATCTGGTGCCGTTCGTCGAAGAGGAGGGCTGCTTCTTCCTCAAGACCGTCATCCCGGGGCGCAAGGCGACGCGGGATTATTTGAGCCAAGGGGAACTCGATGCCGAAGATTGACAACTACGAACTCGAAGTTCTGAGTGCCTTCGAGAAGGGAAAGCTCAAGTCCGTGGCGACCAAGAGCGAGCTTGCCAAGTACAAGGCCGCCGCCCGTGCCACAGCCATCAAGGATCGTCGCGTCAACATTCGGTTGTCGTCAGGCGACCTGAGCGACATTCAGGTCAGGGCGCTCGAAGAAGGCGTCCCGTACCAGACGCTGATTGCGAGCGTGCTGCACAAGTACGTGACCGGCCGCCTTGCCGACCGGCCCACGGAAGCCACGAGGCAACCCGTGTCTCGTTCGGCCAGACGCCGCTCGGCGTAGTCGGCGTAGTCGGTGGAGAGAGGCACAACCGGGCTTTTCGCGGTGCGGTTGCCGATGCCGTCGCCCGGAGCGATGGCAATTGGAGGCAATTGGAGTGAATGGGACTGCTCATTTGGGCTCCAATTCGGAGGTCGTAGGCACAGGGCCTCACATGGCGCTGCGCGCCTTGGCCGAGCGAGTCCAGCGCCGAGCCGTCCTTTGACTTGCGGGTTTACCCCCACTTTGGCAAGGTTCCGTGTGCAGGCCCATACTGGCTTTCGACTCTGGAACTGACGCCATGTCTTCACTGATCGCGCTCGTCGTGACCCACGGCACGCTGCTCGTTTTCGCCGCTACGCTGGCCGCGCGCATTGGCGCGCCGGTGCCGGCGGCGCCGTTCCTGGTGATCGCCGGCGGGCTCGCCGCAGCCGGGCAACTCTCGTGGGTGGCCGCGCTGGCCGCCGCCATCGTGGCCAACATCCTGGGCGACGGGCTGTGGTTCTGGGCCGGGCGGCGCCACGGCTACCGCGTGCTCCGGCTGCTGTGCCGGATCTCGATCTCGCCCGACTCGTGCGTGCGGCAGAGCGAGGCCTTCATCCTGCGCTGGGGCGGCAGCTCGCTGATCGCGGCCAAGTTCATCCCCGGCGTCTCCGTCGTGGCCCCGCCGATGGCCGGTGCGCTCGGCATGTCGCTCGCCGCCTTTCTCGGCTTCGAGACCCTGGCCGCTGCCATCTGGGCGTCGCTCTTCCTCGGCCTCGGCTGGGTCTTCGCCGACCAGATCCAGCGGGTGATGGACCTGCTGTCCACGCTCGGCATGGTGGCCGTGGCCGCCCTGCTCGTGGTCGCGGCGGCCTACCTTGCAGTGCGCTTTTGGCGGCGCCGGCAGTTCCTGGCGGGCGTGGCGATGCCGCGCATCGACGTGGCCGAGTTGCGCGCGCTGCTCGACGCCGGCACCGCGCCGACCATCATCGATGTGCGCTCCGGCGCCGTCCGCACGATCGACGAACGGCGCATTCCGGGCGCGATCGGGGTCGAGTTGCGCGACATCGGCCGCTTTGCCAAGGAGCTACCGCGCGACCGCGAGCTGGTGCTCTACTGCAACTGCCCGAACGAGGCCTCGGCGGCCAGCGCGGCCGGGCAGCTTGCCGCACTTGGCTTCACCAGCGTCCGCCCGCTGGCCGGCGGGCTAGAGGCCTGGGTCACTTCGGGACACCGGGTCGATTCGCATCCGCCGCGGCCCGCGGGTGGCCTCGCCACGCCATTCGCCGACGCGGCGCGCTAGCAATGTACCCCCCAGTCGCTTCGCTCCTGCCCCCAAGG
>JANOVJ010000517.1:0-9191 GCA_031417295.1 bacterium
TCGCCGCGTTCGAGGTGGAGCCAGGCGGCATCCATGGCGATCCGCGCCTGCGGTTCCGAAGGCGGCAGCCGCGCGAGCAGCGCATGCTGGCGCGCCAGCGTCTTCGCGGTATCGCCGAAGGCCAGGTGATCGACCAGCGCCAGCATGCATTCGACCCACGGCTCCCGCATGGGATCGGTGCGGTACTCCGGCAAAGCCGTCAGCAGCGCACCGTGGGCCATCACCTCGTCCATGCGCCGCGCCTGGAGCAGCACGCGCAGCTTGGCGAGTTCGCACACCATCCGGTACGCGCGCCGATTGCCGAAGGTCTTGTCCGCGGCCTCGATCGCCTTCAGCGCGTCGTCGAAGTGGCCCGTGAGGCGCAGGAACACGGCGCGCAGAAACACGTCGCGCGCGATCACCATCGGCGGCGTCTGGTCATCGGGGTGACGCTGCAACTCGCGGAACAAGGCCGCCGCATCGACCACGCGTCGCGCCGCAAACAAGGCGTAGACGGCGGCTGTCGCGGCCTCGCCCAGTTCGGGTTGGGCGCCGGCAATGTGCGCGCAGCGGACAGCTTCCAGACCGAAGTCGCTGCCCTGATGCAGGAGCCCGAGATGAGTCGTTGCCCGGCTGATGGCTTCCAGTGCGGGGCTGCGCGTGGCTTCGGCCATCGTATGGGCGATGGCCAGCGCCGACTCGGCGTAACCCAGCGCGCCGACCCAGTCGTTGCTGAAGCCGCGCAGCGTGCTTGCGGCGGTGTAGGCCTGGCGCATCCACAGCCGGTTGCCGAGCCGCTCGGCCTGCGGGATCGCGCGCGATATCAGCGCCGCAGCGCGCGGGTCCAGGGCGTGGCCGTAGCCCCGCGCCGCCTCGATCAGGCACTGCACGGCCAGCTCGGGACGGCCGGCTCGCTCGGCGTCGGTCGCGGCATCGGCCGCGTCGTCCGCGGCGCGCATCATCTCGCCCCGCTGCCAAGCCAGCCTGCTCGACAGCAGCCCGGCCTGGGCCAGCATCGCGGCGTTGTCCTCACTCAGCGCAGCCCGTCGCAAGGCCTCGACGTCGGCTGCGGCGCGCGACCCGCCCAGCGCGACATTCACCTTGGCCACCTCGAGCTGCACGTTGGCTTGCACGAGGCGGCCGTCGGTCACCACCTCGAGAAGATGGGCCGCCTCGACCATGCGGCCCTCGCGGCTCTTCTGCAGCGCGCGGGCGAAGGTCTCGTTGACGAACGCATCGCCGAAGTCGAGCGCTGCGGCAGGGCCTTCGGATTCGTCCGGCAGCAGCCACCGCGTGAGTTGCTTCGACGCTTCGAGCGCGAGGGCGGTGGCGTCAGCTCCTGACACGCTGCCACTGCGCCGCCGTTCTCCGCCGCGGTCTCGCAGCTCGAAATGCAGGCTCAGGTGGCCGGTGCTGCCACCCAACCGCGCTTCGATCTGCAGGTCGGGATCGAGATGTTGCTGCAGCGCCTTCGCGCGCCATTCCGGCGCGGCGTCGGGCGGCAGGCCGGCGAGCGCGGCGAGCACTTCAGGCACCGCAGCCACCGCGACGCCGGCACTCGCTTCGATCGATTTACCGAGCATCGATGCGAGGCCGAGTTCGATCCATGCGAAGCCGGGCTGGCCGGTGTCGTTGACGAAAGGCAGCAGCGCCACACGCCGGGCGGCGGCAAGCGCCTTCTGTGGCGCTGTCGAAGCCGCATCGATGCCTTCGTCGGACAGCTCGACCGGGGCGTCGAAGCGATAGCCGACGCCACGCACCGTGGTGATGACATCCGCGCGGTCGCCACGATCGACACCGACAGCGTCACCGATGTCGCCAAAGCTGCGCCGTAGCTGCATCACGATGCGCGCCAACGCGGCGTCGTTGCCGGCCTCGCCGTTCCAGCAACGGCCGATCAACGCGTCCTTCGACACCACGCGACCGTGCTGCTCGATCAGCGCGATCAGCACCTCGAAAGCGCGTGGCGCGAGCGCTTGCGGCGAGCCGTCGCGCACCAGCTCGCGGCGACGCCGGTCCAGCCGCGTGCCTGCGAAGCGGGCGACCGTCCAGCCGGGGACGACGCTCATGCCACGGCGCGCCGGCTTTCGAGCAGGCTGTGCAGGCCCGCGGTGAACAACACGTCCCCTGCCAGGCAACGCGCACCGCGCGGCAGCAAGGCCCAGCTGTAGGTGGCGCCCGGCGGCAACGGGCATCGCTCGCGCAGCGCGGCCGCTGCGGCGCCGTCACCCGCCGCCTCGCGCAGCCGCGCGGCCAGCAGGACTGCGGGCCCGTGGTCGTCAGCCAGCGCGGTGTCGAACTCGGCGCGGCAGCCGTCGAGCGTGCGCGCCGCGCCGTCGGCGTCGCCCAGGTCGAGCCGCAACCATGCCGCGTCGAACTTCGTCTGAAGACGCCAAAGCGAGTGCGGCGCAGAGTGCGCCGCCGCGTCGACATGGCGCAGCGCCTGCTCGACGTCGCCCTCCGCCTGCGCACACACGCCGAGCAGCTGCTGCGCCAGCAATGCGCTCTGCGAGCCCTGGCCACCCGGCGCAGCGCTCAGGAACTCCTGCAGCGTGTCGCGCGCTTCGTCGACGAAGCCGCTTGTCGCCAGCACCACGGTGTGGAGGTAGCGGGTGCGCAACCTGAAGTTGCGGCCTGCGTAGCCGGCTTCGGCGCGGTCGAGCAGTTCCAGGCATTCGCCCAGGCGGCCGTTGCGGGCTTGCAAAAGGGCGTCGAGCAGGTCGGCAAAGGTGGCGATGACGATGCGCCCGCGGCTGTCGACGGCGCGCATGCGCGCGACGGTGCTGGCCGCCACGTCGTCACGGCCCATCAAGAGACCCGCCTGGCTGCCGAAGTTCAGCCCGGCGATGGCAATCGCTACCGGGTCGCCCGACGTGATGGCCTTGTCGAGGGAGGCGGCATAACACTGGCGCGCCGCAACCAGGCGGCCATAGGCCGCATGCAGGTCGCCCAGATGGTTCAGCGTGTGCGCGGCAGCGGCCTGGACGCCGCCCGCATGGTGCATCTGCAGCGCGTCCTCGAAGTGACGCGTCGCTGCGTCCCGGTTGCCGCAGGCCGCCGTTGCGCGGCCTCGGGAGTCGAGCGTCTGCGCCAGCGCCGCGCTATCGCCCAGCGTTTGTGCCAGAGCGGCGGCGCGGTCGAGCAGCCAGTCGGCGATCGCATGGCGGCCCCGATCGATGGCGAGTTCGGCCATCGCCTGCAAGAGTTGCAGCTCCGCGGGTGGGTCGCGCGCGGCCTCGGCCAGAGAAAGCGCGCGCGACAGGAGCCGTTCGGCCTCGGCATGGTCGCCTTCGGCCGCACGCCAGCGCGCCAGCAGGCTCAGGCAACGCCGCTCGAGCGCAGCGTCGGCGTTCGCCTTGGCGTCGTGGTGCAGCCGCTCGAGCAGCGGCCCCGCCAGCGGGTCGCGCAGCCGGGCCAGGCAGCGCGCCAGGTCGAGCTGCAGCGCAGGGTCGTCGGGCGTGGCATCGACCGCCACCTGCAGCAGCCGCCGCGCGGACTCCCAGCGTTCGCCTTGTGTGGCCTGCGCGGCACGTGTGCGCACCGCGTGCAGGTAAGGGTCGGGCGGCGCGGCGGCCTGCGCCCCGCCGCGGTCGAGCCGCGGCAACAACTCGGCCACCATGCGCCGGCACATCTCGATCGGCTCACGGCCGCTCAACGCGCCGTGCGCGCCCGCAAGCAGACGGCCGGTGCCGCTCCATGTCAGCACGAGCATGCCAGGCTCGCGTTGCTCAAGCGTCGCCTGCAAGGCGTCGCTGGCGAGCGCCGCGGCGGCGGCGAGCGGGTCGTCTGCTGCGCCCCTCGCACTGAGCACACAGAGCAATTCGGCGGCGGCGACGACCTCGACGCCGCCTTCCTGCAGCGCCTGGCAAGTCGCCGTCATCAGCCCGAACTCTGCCCACGCCAGCGCGTCGCTGCCGGTGCGGTTGACAAACGGCAGCACGGCGACCCGGGTCGCCTGCGACGCCGCAACGATGAGCTGCGGCGCCTCCTGCGCCACCTCACCCGCAAAGCGGTAGCCGACGCGGTGCACCGTCTTCACCCACGCCGGTTCGTCGCCGTCGTCGCCGAGCAGCCGCCGTATCTTCATGATCGTGCGCGCGACCACACCCTCGGTGACGACGACGCGCGTACCCCAGACCCGCTCGAGCAGTTCCTGCTTCGGCACCACCCGCGCACGCTGCTCGATCAGATAGACCAGCGTGTCGAACACCTTCGGCTCGAAGGCCTGCGGCCGGTTGCCGCGCACCACGGTGCGTGCCGGCACATCGATCACGCAGTCGCCAAAGTGAAACGATCGAGGAACAGCCATACGCTCCCTGCGCAGGGCGGGAGGTGTTGGACCCATTCCGCCAGTGGCGACTTATACCTCGGCACCGGCGCCCGGGAAATACCTCAGGCAGCGATCAGTGACAGGTCGGTCTGGTAGAAGCGGAACACGGTCGAGCCGGTGTCGCCGCGCGCGGCGAGGTAGCGGTCGAGCACGGCATCGACGAAGGCGTCGCCGTGCTGCGCCGGCAAGCCGCGGGTCCAAGCGCCGAAGCCGGCGCGGCAGAAGCCGAGCAGCGCGGCATGGCTGCCGAAGTCCCATGACGCGAGCTGGCTGCGCAGGCTCAACACGCCCAGCCCCGCTTGCAAGGCCAGCGTGGCCACGCGCTCCGCATCGAGGCGCAGGCAAGGGTCTTCGAAGCCGACGAAGAGCGGTGCCCAGGCCGCTTCGCGGCGCACCTGCTCGGCCACCGTTTCGATGCTCGTCACCGGGCCGGGTGTCACCAGGCGCAGCCAGGCGCGGCCGTCGGGCACCAGTGCAGCGCGCAAGCCGCGCAGCGCGGGCAGCAGATCCGGAACCCAGTGCAGCGCGTTGAAGGACACGACGGCGTCGAAGCTGCCGTCGAAGTGCAAGCGGCCCACATCGACGACGCAGAAGTGCAGGTTGGCGACAGCCGCGTGCTGCCGCTGCGCAAGGTCGATCCTGTCGGCCGAGGCGTCGACGCCGCACACCGTGCCCCGTGGCACCCGCTCGGCGGCGATGCGCGCGCTGATGCGGCCGTCGCCGCAGCCGACATCGAGCACATGCTCGTCGCCGCGCAGGTCGAGCTGCGCCAGCACCTGCGAGGCCATGGCATCGTGCAGCGTCGAGTGCTGCGCGTACTCGGCGCCGCTCCAGGGGTCTGTGTCGGTTGAGTCGTGCATTGCGTTGCAAAGGGTCGTCGCTACTGTCAGCGCGGTGGTGCCGGTGCGCCATGCGCAAGTTCTGACGCTTCGATGACCGTTGCCTTCGCTTGAATCGCCATCGTTTGCCGCTAGTGCGAATCGAATGGTCATGAATCGCGCAGATGTGCGGCATGACCCGGACGGCTGGACTTTCTATCCTCACCAGCATGAAGTGCATCGCTGCCGCCGCCCTCGGACTCGCCCTCGCCGGGCTGGTCGCGCTTACCGCTTGCGGCGGCTCCGACGAAGTGCCGCCGCGCAAACCGCCGGTGTTGCTCGAAGAGCCGCCCGCGATCTGCAAGGGCGCGAACCTCGCGCCGCTGAGCACGCTGGTCTACGTGCGCAGCGACGGCAGCGACGCCGCGGGCTGCGGCACCACCACGGCCGGTGCCTGCGCCAGCATCCAGTCAGGCATCAACGCGTGCGCCGCCACCGGCTGCGGTGTGCTGGTCCGCCACGGCGTCTATGACCTGACCACGCAGATCAACCTGCGCGACGGCGTCAGCGTCTACGGCGGCTGCCTCTTCAACGGCGAGACGGGCCGCTCCTACCGCAGCGTCATCAACGGCCCGGCCGACCAGCCGGCGGTCAGCGCGGCCTTTATCGCGGCAGCGACGGTGTTTCAGCACTTCGTCGTGCGCGCTGGCGACAGCGTCCGGGGCGGCAGCGCCAGCGTGGCGATGGCCGTTTCCAACAGCAGCGGGCTGGCGTTGAACGAGGTGCGCCTCGTGGCCGGGCGCGGCGCGCCGGGCGTGCCCGGCGCCAGCGTCGACGCTGCCGGCGCGGGCCAACCGGGCTCCAGCCCCCCCTCCTTCAACCGCGGCGGGGGAGCGTGCAATGGCACCCTGGGCGATGCCGGTCGGGGCGGGCTCGGTGGCATCAACCAAATCACCGGCATCTCGGGTTGTTTCATCGACTGCGCGTGCACGAATGCACTGACGGCGCCCGGTGCTGGCAACCCGAGCCCGGGCGGCGCGACAGGCGGCGTCGGCGGGACGAACGCGGGCGGGGCCGGCTGCGCCTGCGCCAGGCGCTCCAGCGACTCTCCCGGTGTGGGCGACAGTGGCTTGGCTGGAGCGGCCGGAGTCTGCAGCACGCAGCAGGGCGCAGCGGTCGGCAACCTCACCGGCACCTTCGATGCGGCGGGGCACTGGCAACCGCTCTCGGGCGGCGCCGGGGTCAGCGGGGACATCGGCGCCGGCGGCGGTGGCGGCCACGCTGGCGGCATCGCGGTCGACATTGCCAACGGCAAGATCCCCTACAGCGGCGGTGGTGGCAGCGGGGGTGGTGGCGGTGGCTGCGGCGGGCTGCCCGGCACCGGTGGCAGCCAGGGCGGTGCGTCGATTGCGCTGGCCGTCGACACGATCGGCACGGTCGACGCGTTCAGCGTCCTCGTCGCCGGTCCCGGCGGCAGCGGTGGTGCCGGCGGCCAGGGCGGCATCGGCGGCACGGGTGGCAGTGGGGGCGTCAACGGCGGCGGCAACGTGGCCCGGATCTGCATCAACAAGGTCGGCGTGCCCGGTGATGGTGGGGCGGGCGGCGATGGCGGCGCGGGTGGCGCAGGCAGCGGCGGTGCGGGCGGCAACGGCGGCCCGTCGATCGGCCTGGCCGCGCTGTCGAGCGCCGCCGCGGCCCTCAAGTTCAACGCCGCCTACCCCGGCACGCCAGGCAACGGCGGCCCAGGCGGCGGCGGCGGCGCGGGCGGGCTTGCCAACTGCAATGCCGTGACCGGGCAGCCCGGGGCCCCCAGCGTGGCCGCGGCCACAGTCGACTACAGCATCGTCACCGCACAGAGCTTGGAGCCGGGCCAGACCCTGCCCAACGGTGGCGTGCTGATTGCCACCGCGTCGCAACTGATCATGCAGACCGACGGCAACCTCTGCCTCTATACGTTCCCCGGCGGCAGCGGCCTCTGGTGTTCGTCGGCCCAGGCCGGGGGCGCGCAATCGCAGCTCGTGATGCAGACCGACGGCAACCTCTGCGTCGTCGTGCCGCTGGCCGGGCAGCAGCCGAAGCCGATCTGGTGCACCGGCACCTTCGGCAACCCGGGCGCCTACCTCGCGCTGGGCGCCGACGGACATGCCGCCATCGTGCGCGGTTCCACCGAACTGTGGAAGGCACCTTGATGAGCGCCACCATGTCTCGCCGCGCTGTGCCGGCGTTCCTGCTCGGCGTCGTGCTGTTCCTGGCGTGGAGCTTTGCCGCGCGCGGCCAGTTGGCGCCGCCAGCCGCCGTTCCCGCGTCCAGCGTGGCCTTGACGCCCGCGTGCCCCACGCCGAAGCCCGGCAACGACTACAGCGGCATGGCGCTGGTGCTGTGCAACTTCAACAAGGCCTCGCTGGCCGGTGCGAAGTTCACCAACGCGACGCTCACCGCGGTGGTCTTCGACGGCGCCGACCTGAGCGGTGCCGACTTCAGCGGCGCCACCTTCGCCGACAGCGGCGACGCCACGCTGCCCACCGACTTCAGCTACGCCAACCTGAGCAACGCGGTCTTCAATGGCGCGGTCTTCACCGGGCTCACCTACCTGACGCAGGCGACGCTTTCCTGCGCCGACTTTTCCAACACCGACATCAGCACGCCGAACGCGGTGTTCGGCGCCAGCCCGCTGAAGATCGACGACAGCGTCGAATGCACGGCGCCGCGCACCCGCACAACGTTCGCCTTCGCGGTGATGAACTGTGAGTTCGTCGCCGACTGGTCGCGGCTCGACATGCGCAACGTGACCGGGCTGCAGGCCTGCGCGGTGCAGTTGACCGGACGCGACTTCTCGAAAGCGCTGCTCGACTACGCCGACCTGTCGTCGATCGACCTGAGCAACACCACCTGGACCGGTGCGAGCCTGCGCCGCGTGAACTTCCAGGACGCCACGCTCGACGGCGCCACGGGCCTCGACGGTGCGTCGCAGACGCTGCTGTCGAAGGCCAATTTCACCCGGGTCAGCGCAAAGCAGGTGAACTTCAGCGGCGCCAAGCTGAACGGCGCGAACTTCACCAACGCCGAACTGTCGGGCGCCAATTTCAGCGGCGCCACGCTGGTGAACGACCCCAACGATCCGCTGGGGCCGATCACGGCAGCCGGCAAGTTCGACGGCGCGCACCTGCAGTACGTGAACTTCAGCGGCGCGAGCCTGAACAGCGTGAGCTTCACCTTCGCGAGCCTGTACGGTGCCATGCTCGGCGCGCCCCCGGCAAGCTGCCAGACCAACACCAAGCAGTGCGGCAGCACGCCGGTCACCGGCTCGACCTGCTCGTGCGCGAGCCTGGCGAACGCCGACCTGACGCGCACCGACTTCAGCAACGCCTTCCTCTACGGCGTCGACTTCGGCAGCGCCAACAACGGCACGCAGGTCAACGGCACCATCTTCAGCGGCGCGTTGCTCGTCAGCGCGAATTTCCTGGGCGCGAACTTCGTCACCGACACCTCACAGGGCGGCCAGCCGACGCTGCTCGGTGGGGCCTGGCTGCAGGGCGTGAACCTGCAGAGCGCGAACCTGACCAACATCTCGCTGAACGGCGCCTTTGTCGACTTCGGTGTCACCAACAGCGACGGCAGCTCAAGGACGGGCGGCAACCTCGCTGTGCTGCTGACGAGCAACCACACCAAATTCCGCGACTGGGCCGGCAGCGCGACGCCTTGCGTGTACGTCGAGAACACCGCCGTGTCGAACCTGCCGGCCGACAACGCCAGCTTGACCTGCCCCAACGGCAACACCTACAGCGCGGGTTGCGGCGCGCCGCTGGCGCGCGACAACACCCCCAACGCCACGCCGACCAACCCGAACTGGTTCGGCGGCACGGTTTCGTCGGCGGTGGGCATCGTCGGCTGGTATCGCCGGCAGAGCACGTACGAGAACGCCGCCGCCAGCACGGCGCTATGCAACGGGCAATCGGTGGAGACACGCTGGTGAGCCGCAGCTTCGAGGAGCATTCGATGAACGCAAAACATCCATTCAAGCGCGGGGCCGTCGCCGCCGCGATCGATGAAGTCCAGCAACTCGC
>JANOVJ010000518.1:0-7572 GCA_031417295.1 bacterium
CCGCTGCCGGCGTCATGAATGACGGGGACATTGCGAGCGGCGCCGAGCGCAGCCAGCTCGGCGGGGGCAGGCGAAGTCACGAATCCGGCCATCGAGAAGTTCGACCGGTGCACGATCAGCAGCGCGCCGGTTCTCTCGCCGATCGCCTGCTCGTAGTCGGCGAGGTGGGTGCGATTGGTCGTCCCGACCTCGCGAAGGATGGCGCCACTCTTCTCGAGAATGTCGGGAATCCGGAACGACCCGCCGATCTCCACGAGTTCCCCCCGGGAAATCACCACCTCCCGGCCGGCCCCGAGCGCGTTCAGTGCCAGCACCAAGGCCCCGGCGGCGTTGTTGACCACGATCGCATCTTCGGCGCCCGCGGATTCGGCCAGCAAGGAGGTCGCGTGGTCGAGCCGATTGCCCCGGCTCCCAGTGGCGACATCGAGTTCGAGGTTGCTGTACCCGCCGCCGATCCGAACCACCGCCTCGATCGCGGCCGCCGAGAGCGGGGCCCGTCCGAGATTGGTATGGATCACGACGCCGGTCGCGTTGATGACCGGATAGAGCGATGGCGCCGTGCGGGCCGCCACGCGTTCAACCAAGTGGGCGCCCCAGTCTTCCGGCGGACCACCCGCCGAGAGCCGGACATCCGCCACCGCTTCCCGGGCCGCCGCGACGACCACATTGCGGGGCACTCGAGTCAGGAGCTCGACGATCGCGGGAAGCTGGAGCAGGCGATCGATTGATGGGAGGCTCCGGCGGCCGTCGGTCATCGCGGAGGGACGGCTGGTTTGGCCTTGGTCGAGTCCTTCGCGGTCGAAGCCTTCGCGGTCGAGTCCTTTGCAGTCGAGTCCTTGACGACCGGCTTTTCCACCGGGATCTGGAAGCCTTGGACTGCCCGCCCCGTGACCCGACTCACCGACTCGACGCCGCTCATCTCGACGATGTACTTCGACCCCGAAGTCAGCGGTTGGCGGACCCGCACGACCACGCGGTCGAACAAGGGTGGCTTGGTAGTAGTCGGCGCAACGCGCCGACCGCCAGCGATGAAGCTTCGTTGCCTGTCCGGGCGCGTCTTTGCCGCTCCGGCCTGCGAGAAAAGACCGATCGTCAAATTCCATTGTCAGAACAAGCCCAGCCCCGGACCCCATCACTTCGGCAGCGCGTTGACTTCCTTCTCCCACTTCGAGATCAACCGCTTGCGCTCGGCGCCTGCGCCGTACTTCGCGTAGTCGTAGTTGATGAACTTGATGGTCTTGAAGTCGGGCACGCGCGGGTCCACCGGCGTCGCCTTGTTCGACGGCAACTGGAACTGCTTGGCCGCGGCACCGAACTGCTGCGCCTGCGGCGTAAGCGCCCTTTCGTAGAACTTCTTCGCCGCCTCCTAATTGCGTGCACCTTTGATGATCGACATCGAGCCGATCTCGGCGCCCGTGCCCTCACTCGGCGTGACGGTCTCGACCGGGAAGCCCTGCATCTTCTCGCCCGGCCCGTCGTGCACGAAGCTGATCGACACCGCCGTCTCGCCGCGCGCCACCGCCTTGATCGGCCCGGTGCCCGAGCGCGTGTACTGGCTGATGTTCTTGTTCAAGGCCTTCATGTAGTCGAAGGCCTTGTCTTCGCCCATCAGTTGCACCAGCGTCGCGACCATCGTGTACGCGGTGCCGCTCGACGCCGGGTTGGCGACCTGGATTTCGCCCTTGTACTCGGGCTTCAACAGGTCGGCCCAGCTCTTGGGCACCGCCATCTTCTTCTTCGCCAGCAGCTCGGTGTTGTAGCCAAAGCCGAGCGGCCCGCTGTAGATGCCCACCGTCTTCCACCCCGACTGCTGCGCCTGCTGCTGCGCCCAGGCATGAAGTTGCGGCAGGCTGGCCGACTTGTATTCGAGTGTCAGGTCCTGTTCGGCGGCCTGAAGGTGGGGGTCGCCGGTGCCGCCGAACCAGACATCGGTCTTCGGGTTCGCGCGCTCGGCAATGATCTGCGCGAGCGCTTCGCCCGAGCCCTTGAGCGACATGTTGACCTTGATGCCGGTCGTCTTGGCGAACACGGTCTGGATCATGTTGCACCAGTCGGCCTGCACCGAGCAGATGATGTTGACTTGTTGTTCTTGCTGCGCCAACGCGGGCAGGCTGACAGAGGCGGCCAGCAGGGCCGAGGCGAGCGATGCTTTGTTCATGCGGGTTTCCTCTGAGGTGGCGGCGCAGCGCCCTCAGGCATCGTATCCGGCCGGGCCAGCCGCACTGCCAGCCCCGTCCCCGGACAAACCCGATGCCCCTGGGACAGCCGCCGCCCGACATCCTGCCGGTCCTCGATCTGCTTCGCGAAAGCCATCACTCATGAGTGACCTGTCATTGCTGGACCTGGGGTTCTTCATCGCCGAGTCGGAGGCCAGCCCGAAGCATGTGGCGGGGCTGCTGATCTTCAAGCCGCAACCCGCCGCGCGGGCCACGTTTGCGAGCAAGCTCTTCAAGGACCTGCTCGGCTTCAGCGACGTCAAGCCGCCGTTCAACCGTGTCATCCATTTTTCGCTGACCGCGCTGCCGCAGTGGAAGGAGGCCGCGTCGGTCGATCTGGCGCAGCACGTGTTCCAGCACAAGCTCGCGCGCGGCCACAACGGCCGGGCCGACTTGTACCGGCTGGTCTCCGAACTGCACGCGCCGCTGCTCGACCGCTCGCGCCCGCTGTGGGAGGTGCACATCGTCGACGGCCTGTGGGACGGGCAGGTCGCGCTGTACCAGAAGGTGCACCACGCCTACGCTGACGGGGTGACGATGGCGCGCTGGACGGCGCAGGGCCTGAGCGAAACCGCGGCCGACCTGAAGCTGGTCCCGGTCTGGGCCACCGACCGCACCGGCCGCCGCCAGGGCGGCGCCAAGGGCCTCGATCCGCAGCTCGTGCAAGCCTTGTTCGCGCGCTTGTCGGGCGCCGGCAAACAGGCGTTCGGCATCGGCAGGCTGAGCACGATGCTGTTTCTTGAGAGCGTGCGCCTGACGAAGAACGCGATCGCCCTGCCCTACCTGGGCACGCCGCACACGCCGCTGACCGGGCAGGTCACGCCGGGGCGGCAGTTCGCCACCACCACGATCGCGATGGCGCGCGTCCAGCGGGTGCGCAGCATCACCCGCTCGACGCTGAACCATGTGGCCCTGACCTGCCTCGACGGCGCGCTGCACCGCTACCTGCAGGAGCAGGGCGTGCGGCTGAAGCGGCCGATCATGATCCAGATGCCGGTCAACCTGCGCGCGGCCGGCGACCAGAGCAGCGGCAACAAGATCGGCATCATCATGGTCGAGCTGTCGCCGCCCTGCGACGACCCGTACGTGCGCCTGCGCAACATCGGTTTTTCGCTGCGCAACGTGCGCACGATGGTCGATGGCGTGGCGCCTTCGGCGATCGAGACCTACACCATCGTGACCGGCCTGATCGCGCAGATTGCCGAGACGCTGAAGCTCAGCACCAAGCTGCCGCCGATGGGCAACACGCTCGTCTCCAACGTGCCGGGGCCATCGGCGCACCTGTACCTGAAGGGCGCGCGGATGGAAGAGATGCACCCGATCAGCACGCTGCCGCCGTCGAACCTGCTCAACATCACGCTCTTCAGCTATGCCGGGCAACTGACCTTCGGCCTGATCGCCACCGACGCATTGCCGGCGCTGGGCCGCCTGGCCGAGCACATCGAGCAGGCGTTCGCCGAGCTGGAGCAAGCGGTGGGCGCAGTCGATGCGCCGCCGAAGGCCAGCCCACCACGCACACGCCGCAAGGCCTGATCCGGCAAGACCGTCTTCACCCAAGCAGCCCGCACGGAGACCTCCCATGACCCCTCGCCCCTGGCTCGCGACCTACCGCGAAAACGGCATCCCGGCCCACATCGACGCCGATGCGTACCCGTCGGTCGTGCACCTGCTCGAACAGGCGATGACGAAGTTCGCCGACAAGCCGGCCTTCCGCTCGTTCGGGCAGACGCTGAGCTATGCCGATGTCGACCGCCTCTCCAGCGCCTTCGCCGCCTGGCTGCAGCACACGCTCGGCGTGAAAAAGGGCGACCGCATCGCCGTGATGTCGCCCAACCTGCTGGCGTTCCCGATCGCCTTTCTCGGGATCGCCCGCGCGGGCGCGGTGCAGGTGAACGTGAACCCGCTGTACACGCCGCGCGAGCTCGAGCACCAGCTCAACGATTCGGGCAGCGAGATCATCGTGATCTTCAACGGCTCGACGCCAACGCTGGCCGAGGCGATAGCCAAGACCGGCATCAAGACCGTGATCACCATCGCTCCCGGCGACGGCAGCGGCGTGGCCTTGCCGAGCCCGCCGGTCGATGCGCGCCTGACGGGCACGATCCCCTTCGGCGACGCGCTGGCGGCGGGCGCAACGATGCAGCGCGCGCCGGTCAGCCTCAGCGGCGACGACCTGCTGTTCCTGCAGTACACCGGCGGCACGACCGGGGTGTCGAAGGGCGCCTGCCTCTCGCACCGCAACCTGGTCGCCAACACCGAGCAGTACAAGGCCGTGATGAGCAGCGCAATGCGCCCGGGCGAAGAGGTGATCGTGACCGCGATTCCGCTCTACCACATCATGGCGCTGATGGTGAACTTCATCACCTACTTTTCGATCGGCGCCGACAACTGGCTGGTGGCCAACCCGCGCGACATGGACGGTTTTGTCGATGTCTTCAAGAAGGCCCGGCCGAGCTGCTTCATCGGCGTCAACACGCTGTACGCGGGGCTGGTGATGCACCCGCGCATCGGCGAGGTCGATTTCTCGAACCTGCGCCTGTCGGGCGGCGGCGGCGCGGCGGTGGTGGGCGCGATCTCGGCCAAGTGGCAGGCCCTTACCGGCAACTTCATCCGCGAGGGCTACGGCTTGTCGGAGACCTCGCCGGTGGTCTCGTTCAACCCGGCGATGGTGAACGAGTTCAGCGGCACGACCGGCCTGCCGGCGCCGGGCACCGACGTCAAGCTGCTCGGCGACGACGACGTGGAGGCCGGCATTGGCGCGCCGGGCGAGATCTGCGTCAAGGGCCCGCAGGTGATGAGCGGCTACTGGCACAAGCCCGAGGCCAACGCCGCCGCGTTCACCGCCGACGGCTACTTCCGCACCGGCGATGTGGGCGTGTTCGACGCGAAAGGCAACCTGAAGATCGTCGATCGCAAGAAGGACATGATCATCGTCTCGGGCTTCAACGTGTTCCCGAACGAAGTCGAGGAAGTGGCCACCGGCTGCCCCGGCGTGGCCGAATGCGCCTGCGTCGGCGTGGCCGATGAGAAGACCGGCGAGGCGGTGAAGCTGTTCGTCGTGATCGCGCCCGGCGCGACGCTGACGGCCGAAACGTTGGTCGCGTTCTGCCGCAAGGAGATGACGGCCTACAAGGTGCCGAAGATCGTGCGCTTCGTCGAAGCGCTGCCGAAGTCGGCGGTCGGCAAGATTCTGCGGCGGGAACTGCGCGACGTGGCTTGAGGGCCCTGCCCGGGCGACCGGAGGGCGGCCCGGGTTTGACCTCGGCACGAAACTTTGGCATCATTCAGATGAAACAAAGTTACATCGGCGCATTTCGTGCGCGGCACATCCATGTCATTCGACCTCGTTCTCTTCGGCGGTACCGGCGACCTCACCTGGCGCAAGCTGATGCCTGCGCTGTTCCAGGCCTGGCGCCACGGCAAGCTGCCGGCTGACGGCCGCATTCTCTCGGTCGCGCGCGACGAGCGCAGCGACGACGACTACCGCGCCTTCATCAAGGAGCGCTTCGTTGAGGTCGAGAGCGCCAAGCGGCCGAGCAACGAAGAGTTCGCGCGCTTCGCTGAGCTGCTGCACTACCGGCGGATGGATCTCTCGCTGCCCGAGCACTACGCGGGTCTCAAGGGCTGGATCGACGCCCGCCAGGCCGAGACCGTGGTGCTGTTCCTGGCGACCAGCCCGCACCTCTTCCCGCAGATCTGCGAGCAGCTCGGCAACGTCGGCCTGAACGGGCCGAACGTGCGCGTGGTGCTGGAGAAGCCGCTCGGCCACGACCTGGCGAGTGCACAGGAAATCAACCGCGCGGTGAGCAGCGCGTTCACCGAAACGCAGGCGCTGCGGATCGACCACTACCTTGGCAAATCCGCGGTGCAGAACCTGATGGCACTGCGTTTCGGCAATGCGCTGTTCGAGCCGCTGTGGCGCCGCGAAAGCATCGCCAACATCCAGATCACGCTCGCCGAAGGCCTGGGCGTGGGCACGCGCGGCGACTTCTACGACCGCACCGGCGCGCTGCGCGACATGATCCAGAACCACGCGCTGCAACTGCTGACGATGGTGGCGATGGAGCCGCCCAGCCGCAACGATGCCGACGCGATCCGCGACGAGAAGCTGAAGGTGCTGCGCTCGCTCAAGCCCTTCACCGCCGAGAGCGTGGCACGCGATGTGGTGCGCGGCCAGTACCGGGCCGGCAATGTCGATGGCAAGAAGGCGGTCGGCTACCTCGAAGAAGCCAAGGTGCCCGAAGGCAGCGCCTGCGAAACCTTCGTTGCGCTGCGCACCGAGGTGCAGAACTGGCGCTGGGCCGGCGTGCCGTTCTACCTGCGCACCGGCAAGCGGCTGGCGGCGCGCGACTCACAGATCGTCGTCAATTTCCGGCCCACGCCACACAGCATCTTTCCGGGTGTGAACCAGCCGAACAAGCTCGTCATCAAGCTGCAGCCGGATGACGGGCTGGAGCTGCACCTGCTCGCCGCCAAGGGTTCGGGCCAGACCGAGGCGCTGACGCCGGTGTTCCTGGACCTCGACTTCGACAAGGCGTTTGCCGCCAACCGCATCGGCGCCTACGAGCGGTTGCTGCTCGACGCGATTGCCGGCCGCTTGAACCTGTTCGTGCGCAGCGACGAGCAGGTTCAGGCCTGGCGCTGGGTCGAGCCGATCCTCGACGCCTGGCAGCACGACAACGACGCTTCAGGCGGCCCGCGGCCGTATGCGGCGGGCACGTGGGGGCCCGCAGCGGCGAGTGCCCTCGTCGCCCGCGACGGCTTCGCCTGGGCCGAAGAGCAATGAAGCGGGCGGCGCCGTAGTGCTGGACCGCATCAAGGCCTCGATCCCCGCGCTACCGCCGGCCGAACAGCGCGTCGCCCAGCTCGTGCTGGCCGACCCGCGCAGCTTCGCGAGCCTGCCGGTGACCGAACTCGCGGCGCGGGCGCAGGTGAGCAAGCCGACCGTGGTGCGCTTTTGTCGCAGCGTCGGCTACGGCGGGCTGACCGACTTCAAGCGCAAGCTGTCGGGCCGCGTCAACGAGGGCGTGCCGTTCGTGCACCGCGCGGTGGGCGAGGAAGACCGGCCGGGCGACATCGTCGTCAAGGTGATCGACAACGCCGTCGCCGCGCTGCTGAAGTACCGCAACGACGCCACCGGCCACGCCTTCGAGCGCGCGATCGATGCGCTCGCCGCAACCTGCAAGAGCGGCCGGCGCATCGAGTTCTACGGCGTCGGCAACTCGGGCATCGTGGCGCAGGACGCGCAGCACAAGTTCTTCCGCCTCGGTGTGGCGGCCAGCGCGGTCAGCGATGGTCATGTCCAGGTGATGAGCGCGACCATGCTGCAGCCCGGCGACTGCGCGGTGATCATCTC
>JANOVJ010000519.1:0-8267 GCA_031417295.1 bacterium
GAATCGGTGATGCGGTAGCTCGACAGCGAGTTGCCGTCGCCCGCCAGCTCGGCGTAGATGCGGGCGCCGCGCTGTCGTGCCGACTCCCACTCTTCGAGCACCAGGAAGCCCGCGCCTTCGCCGAGCAGGAAGCCGTTGCGCGTGGCGTCGAAGGGGCGGCTCGCGCCTTGGGGTGCGTCGTTGTCGGGCGAGAGGGCGGAAAGCAGGCAGAAGCCGCCAATGCCGACCGGGCTGATCATCGAGTCATAGCCGCCGGCCAGCACGCGATCGACGGCACCGCGGCGGATCAGCTTCAAGGCCGTGCCGAGCGCCTGCCCGCCCGAGGCGCAAGCGGTGTGCACGGCCGTGGCGTAGCCGCGGATGCCGTAGCGCCGCGTCAGCAGTGCCAGGCCCTGGCTGGCGTTGCTGCGGAGCAAGACCATCGGGTCGTTCGCCACCGGGTCGGTCAGCAAGAGGTCGGGGCGCAGTTCGCCGTCGGCCGCGGAGTGGGCATGCAAGCCGGCCAGGTCGACGAACTCCGAGGTCATCATGCCGGCGCCCACGGCGCAGCCCCAGCGGGTGGCGGTGGCGTCGGTCGGGCGGATACCGGCGTCGCGCAGCGCCTGTTCAGCGGCGACGAGCGCGAAGCGGTGCGCGCGCGTGGTGTGCTTCAAGAGGCGACGGTCTTCGATCGCGTCGTCGCGCAGGCCCTTGACCTCCGCAGCGATGTGGACCGGGAAGCCGCTGGCATCGAACAGGCTGATCTGCGCGCCGCCGCTGCGGCCGGCGAGCAGGGCCTGCCAGGTGGTTTCCACGTCGTTGCCGACGGGCGTGACGAGGCCGAGGCCGGTGATGGCGACGCGGCGTTGTGCGCGGGTCATGCAGGCTTTCCAGGGTGGGTTTCGAGGCGCGCCGTGGCAACGGTCTTGCCGCTGGCCGCCTGGGCGCTGAGCAGGATGCGAGTCGAGTCGGCCGGCGCGCGCTTCGCTTCGATCCGCAGCACGTCGCCGGGTGCCATGAAGGAGCGCATCTTCACGTGCGTCATGCGCGCCGGCACGTGGCCGGGCGCGGCGAGCTGCAGGGCCATGCCGATCTGCGCGTCGAGCAGCAGGGTGGCAGGGAACACGGGGCGGCGCGGGAAGTGGTCGTCGAAGAAGGGCGCCGCGGTCGGCACATGCAGGGTGGCCGAGACGGACTCGCCCGGCACCGTTGCACCGGCCACGATGCGCGGAGCGACGACGCCCTGAAAGCGCCCCGGCGCCGCGCCCGCGCCGCGCAACAGCTCGAAGCGGTCGGCCAGCGCCACGGGCGAATCGAATTCTTCGACCGGCAGCATCGGGCCGAGGCAGTCTTGCAGTTCGATGACCAGCGCGCCATTCACGCGCGCCCAGCCGGCGTAGGCCACTGCGTCGTCATCGCAGCTTTCGATCTCGACGCCAAGTTCGAGCCGGTCGCCGGGAAGCACCTCGCCGTGAAAGCGCGTCTGGTTGGCCAGCGCCGCCACGGGCCGGCCGCGGAACGAGACCTTCACCATCGCCACCCATGCCGCGAGTTGACCTACCGCTTCGGCGACCAGACACGAAGGAAACGATGCGATCTGCGGCGGCACCGCGAACTCGGCACGTGCCCGCGTGCCGGCTTCAAACGCAGTGATCCGGTCGACGAACGAGAACGCGGCGAAGTGGTCGGCCATGAAGGCAAGTCAGGCCGCTGCCGGAGCTTCGCGCTGCGCCACGATCACGAGCTTGCAGAAGGTCTCGGGCGTGAACAGGCGCGGAATGTCTTTCACCTTCATCGGCGTCTTGAAGCGGTCCGCCGGAATCTCGCTCAGGTAGGTGCGCAACTGCGCCATGCCGGCTTCGGTGACGATGCCCTTGTCGTCGAACTCCGCCTCAGTGAGCGCACCGCGCGCGTTCTCGACGATCTTGCCGCGCGGGATCTTGATCTTGAACGCGCGCTCAAGCCGGAACACCATGTCGAGGAAGTCGATCGACTCGGCATCCAGCCCCTCGATCAGCGACACGTCGAGCTTGATGTCTTCCAGGTCGCAGCCGAGCGCGTCGGCCATGGTGTCGGCAACGGTCGGGAAGACCGCCATGATTTCTTCTTTGGTGATGGGTGTGCTCATTGTTCGTTTCTCATTCCATTTTGAAGCCGCCGTCGATACTCAATACCTGCCCCGTCACGTAGCTCGCGTGCGCGGAAGCGAGGAACCATACTGCATCGGCAATCTCTTCGGGCTTGCCGTAGCGGCGCAGCAGGATGCGCGAAAGCACCATGTCGCCCGACTGCTCGCGCACGTCGGCCGACATCTCGGTCTCGATCACGCCCGGCGCAACGCCGTTCACGCGCACCTTGCGCGGCGCCAGCTCGACCGCGAGCGAGCGTGTGAAGGCGTTGATCGCGCCCTTGCTGGCGGCGTAGTTGGTCTGGCCGCGGCCGCCCTTGTCGCCGGCAACGGAACTCAGGTTGACGATCGCGCCCGAGCGCTGTGAAGTCATGTAGGGCACGACCGCGCGCGAGACGTTGAAGACGCCGGTCACGTTGGTCGCCAGCACCTCGGCCACGTCGGCGTCGTCGAAGGCGGCGAGCGGGTTGTCGCGGGTGATGCCGGCGTTGTTGACCAGGATGTCGATGCGCCCGCAGCGGTCGGCGATGCGCTCGGCGGCGGCGGCGCAGGCGGCGGAGTCGCGGATGTCGATCTGCTCGGCCGTGACTTTCCAGCCGGCGGCCTGCGCGGCGCTGACCACTTCATCTGCCGCCGCTGCGTTCTCGCGGTAGAAGAAGGTCACGTCCGCGCCGTCGGCGGCGAGGCGCTCGACGATCGCCCGGCCGATGCCGCGGCTGCCGCCGGTGACGATGGCGACCTTGCCGGCGATGCCGCTGTTGGCTTGCGTGCTCATCCTGAAATGGCGAAGCCGCCGTCGACGATCAGGGTGTGGCCGTTGATCATGTTCGCCTCCGGCAAGCACAGCAGGTAGACCGCATCCGCCACGTCCTGTGGCGTCAGCACCGGCCCGGCCGGCGTGCGCGCGGCGTAGTTGGCCAGCACCTCGTCGCGGTTCGGAAAGTAGGCCAGCGCGTCGGTATCGACCACGCCCGCGCTCACTGTGTTGACGCGAATGCCGCGCGGGCCGAGTTCTTGCGCCAGCGCCCGCACGAGCGATTCGAGCGCGGCCTTCGACGCGCCGATGAAGCCGTAACCCGGCATCGAGCGCGACGCGCCCAGGCTCGACAGCGCGATGATGCGCCCGCCCTCGGGCATCAGCGGCAGTGCGCGCTGGGTCAACAGGTTCAGCGCCAGCGCGTTGGTCTCCATGCACCAGCGCCAATGCTTCAAGGTCATCTCGGTGGTCGGCTTCAGCACGCCGCTGGCGGCATTGCTGACGATGATGTCGACCCGTTGAAAGTGCTTGCCGAACTCGGCGAACAGCTCATCCACGCTGTCGGGAATGCCCACGCTGGCCTGAATGGCCACCGCACGCCTGCCCATCGCGCGAATCTCGGCGCACAGCGCCTCGGCTTCATCCACGCTGTTGTAGTAGTTGGCCGCGACATCGCAGCCCTCGCTCGCGAGCTTGAGTGCAATCGCGCGGCCGATGCCGCGTGCTGCGCCGCTGACGAGCGCAACCTTTCCCGTGAGGGCGCCAGACATGATGTGATGTATCCCTTGCGTCGATTCGGCTGGTGGGACGCCCGGCGCAACAACATCGATCGAATAGGCTGTCGGCGGGCAAGGCCGCGATTTTATCCCGGCAATTGCGCCCGGGGCCGGAGCCCTGCTTGGCCCTGCTTCGCCCTACTTCGCCGGCCGCACCATCTGGCAAGACGTGGGCTGCGAGCTGACGTACGCGTCCCAGACCACCTCGGAGCGGAAACCGTAGCCTGTGCTCTCGGCGTCGTACTTCACGCCCTTGCTGCCCTGCTTGGCCCAGATGCCCAGGAACAGCGGCGCCTGCAACTGGTGGTCGGCCCGGCGCATTTCCACCTCGCCAACCGGGCCCTTGTACTTCAGGCCTTCGAGTGCGAACGCGACCTTCTTCGGGTCAGTCGACTTGGCCTCGCGCATCGCCGCCTGGAGCATGGCCATGCTGTTCAGGTGGGCGGCGAAGATGAAGTCCTCGTTCGTCTTCTGCTTGAAGGCGACCGCGATCTTCTCCAGTTCGGGGGTCGGCGCGTTGGCGCCCGAGTTCCAGATCACGCCCACTTTCTCGGCGCCCCAGGGCCCCATCTGCCCGGGCGTGCCGGGGTTGTTGGCGTTCATCGTGTAGAAGTTGATGTTCAAGCCGAAGTCGCGTGCTGACTTGAAAAACAGCGTCAGGTCGCTGCCCCAGTTCGAGGTGATCACCGTGTCGGCGCCGGAGGCGTTGATCTTCGCGATGTAGGGCGCGAAGTCGCGCACGGTGGCGATCGGCACGAAGTCGTCGCCGTCGATCTGGATGTCGGGGCGCTTGCGCGCCAGGTATTCCTTGGCCGCGCGCGAGACCTGCTGGCCATGGCTGTAGTTCTGGTTCAGCAGGTAGACCTTCTTGATGTCGGGCCGCTTCGTGAAGTAGGTGGTCAGCGCCTCGATCTTCATCTCGCTCGACGGGTAGAAGCGGAAGTGCCAGAAGCTGCAGCGGTCGTTGGTCAGGCCCGGGTCCATCGCCGCGTAGTTGAGGAACACGGTCGCCTTGTCGGGCTCGCGGTCGGCCAGCTTGTTCAGCGCATCGACCAGCGCGAAGGCCACGCCCGAGCCGCCGCCCTGAGTGATGTAACGGATGCCCTGGTCGGTGGCCGACTTGAGCACCGTCACGCTTTCCTGCGGCGAGCCCTTGCCGTCGAAGGGCACGATCTCGAACTTCGCGTCGGTCGCGGCGCTGCGGGCGTTGAGCTGCACCACCGCTTCGCGGAGCTGCTTCAACGAGCCTTCGCCGGCCAGTGCGAACGGGCCGGAGAGCACGTCGATGAAAGCAATCTTCACCGTTTGTGCGTTCGCGGCGAGTGGCGAGGCGACCAGGGCGGCGATAGCAAGCAGTCTGGCGATCGGCGGGGCGAGCGGCATGGGTGGGCTCCGGTTGAAGCGGCAATTCAAGCACGGACGCCTGCCGTTCGAGAGGGGGCGAACCCGGCGATATGCAAAACGCCAGACAGCTAGCCAGCTAGCCAGCTACAATCGGCGGTGACCGAGTCCGTTGCCAGGAGCCCCTTCATGACCGCCATCGCACTGTTCGACGCCAAGAACCGCTTCTCTGAGCTGATCGCCCGCGTGCAAACGGGCGAAGAGTTCACGATCACGCGGCGCGGCAAGGTGGTGGCACGTCTTGGGTCGCCCGAAGCCGGCCAGGGGCAACAGCGCGCGCAGGACGCCATTGCCAGCCTGCGCGCCAGCCGCGAGGGCGTGAGCCTGGGCCGCTTGAAGAGCCGCGACCTGATGGCTGAAGGCCGGCGCTGATGGCGAGCCTGGTCGTCGATGCATCGGTCAGCGCCGCCTGGCTGCTGCCCGACGAAGCGACGCCCTTCACCGAAGCCGTGCTCCAGGCCACGGCGACGGCCGAAGTCTGGGTGCCGGCGCTGTGGTTGCTCGAAATCGGCAACCTGCTGCTCAACGCGCAGCGGCGCAAGCGCATCGGTGACGCCAAGCGCCGCGAACTGGTCGCCGCCGCGGCCGCGCTGCGGCTTCGCGTCGACCGCGAGCCGGTGGCGATGGCCGATCTCGACGCACTGGCGGCACGCCACGGGCTGAGTGCCTACGACGCCGCCTACCTGGAGTTGGCGCTGCGTCGCGGGCTGCCCTTGGCGACGCTGGACTCGGCCTTGCTGGCCGCGATGCCCGTGGCCGGCGTGCCCGCCGCAGCGTTCGCAAGTTGAACACCTGACCGTCGCGCTTGCGGGGCGCGGGGCTGCCCTAATCCTCGCCTCACCTTCGTCTAATGAAGGCCTAACCGGCTCCGCCTACCGTTGCCTGGTCGGGATGCGTCGTGTCCCTGCCCATCGCAAAGGATTCGCCGTCATGAACTTGAAGCCCCTCGTCTACGCCCTGGCCGGAGCTGGCCTGGTGGCCGCCGGCAGCACTGGCGCCTTCAACCTGAACCCGAAGACCTGGCTCGCGGGTTCGACCGATGCGAACAACACGCCCGCCGTGACGACGCTGGCGGCTGCGACGCCGGCCGCGGTGATGACCCCGGTTGTTGCATCCGCGCCCGTGGCGCCGCTGCCGGCTGGCGCGACCCCGAACTTCCGCGCCATCGTGCAGCAGGCCGGCCCGGCCGTGGTCGGGGTGATGGTCGAAGGAATGCAGAAGGCCGAAGCCGGCGAGCAGCAGGAGGACCCTTCGCAGTTCTTCCGCGGCATGCCGGGCTTCCCGGGTGGGCCCGGTGGCCCGGGTGGGCGCATGCCGCGCCAGGGGCCGGGGCAAGGGCAGGGCGGCGAGACGCCGTTCCGCGGCCAGGGCTCGGGCTTCATCATCAGTCCCGACGGGCTGATCCTGACCAACGCGCACGTCGTGCGCGACGTGAAGGAAGTGACGGTCAAGCTGAGCGACCGGCGCGAGTTCAAGGCCAAGGTGCTCGGCTCCGACCCGACGACCGACATCGCGGTGCTGCGCATCGAAGCCAAGGGCCTGCCGACGGTGCGCCTGGGCGATCCGGCACAGTTGCAGGTGGGCGACCCGGTGCTGGCCATCGGCTCGCCGTTCGGCTTCGAGCAGACGGCGACGCAAGGCATCGTCAGCGCCAAGGGGCGCTCGCTGCCGGGTGACGCGGCGGTGCCGTTCATTCAGACCGACGCGGCCGTGAACCCGGGCAACTCTGGCGGGCCGTTGTTCGACGGCACCGGCGGGGTGGTCGGCATCAACTCGCAGATCTACTCGCAGTCGGGCGGCTACCAGGGCTTGTCGTTCGCGATCCCGATCAACGTTGCGTTGAAGGTCAAGGACCAGATCGTCGCCACCGGCAAGGCATCGCATGCCCGGCTCGGCGTGACGATCCAGGATTTGAACCAGGCGCTGGCGCAGTCGTTCGGGCTGGATCGGCCGGACGGTGCGCTGATCGCCAACGTGGCTCCGGGCAGTGCCGCCGCCGCGGCCGGGTTGAAGTCGGGCGACGTGGTGACCGAGGTCAATGGCGAGGCGATCGTGCGTTCGGGATCGTTGTCGAGCCGGATCGGGCTGGCGACACCGGGCGAAGCGGTCAAGCTCAAGGTCTGGCGCGACAAGTCGGCGCGCGAGGTCGAGGTCAAGCTCGGCAGCGCGGAAGACGGCGGCAAGATGGCTGCCAACGGCAAGCAGGAAGTCGAGCCCGGCCAGCTGGGTCTGGCGCTGCGGCCGTTGTCGCCCGACGAGCGCATGCAGTCGAAGATCGAGCAGGGTTTGCTGATCGAAGGCGTGGCCGGCCCGGCGGCCCGTGCCGGGCTGGCGCAGGGCGATGTGCTGCTGGCCATCAACGGCCAGATCGTCGGCTCAGTTGAGCAGGTGAAGAGCGTGATGGAGAAGAAGCCGAAGAGCGTGGCGCTGCTGGTCGAGCGCCGTGGCGAGCGGATCTTCGTGCCCGTGAATTTGGGCTGAACTTCAGCCAGCTGAACCGGCCTCGGGTGGGCCGATCCTGCGGTACATCACGCAGGCATCGACCAGCCCGAACGCCTTGTGCCTGAACGCCTGCGGCAGCGTGCCGACGATCGCGAAGCCGAGTTGCTGCCACAGCGCCACCGCCGCCGTGTTGGTGCTGACGACGAAGTTGAACTGCATCGCCAGAAAGCCGGCCTTTTGCGCCTCGGCCAGACAGTGCAGCCCCATCGCCCTGCCGATGCCGCGGCCTTGCGTCAGCGGGCTGACCATGAACGACGCATTCGCCACATGCGAGCCGCGGCCGGGCCAGTTGGCGACCATGCGGTACATGCCGATGACGGCTTGCGCGTCGTCGAGGGCAACGAACGACGCAACGCCGGGGCCGAGCCAGTAGGCGCGCGTGTCTTCGGGCGGCGAGTTGGGATCGAGGACGTAGGCGTCACCACCGGCGAGCACCGCTTCGGAGATGCGCCGCATGGCGTCGAAATCGCCCGCCGCGGCGGGGCGGATTGTGACGCCGGTGGGGCGCACTACAGGCTGGTCCGCAGCGTCCATATTTCGGGGAACAACACCACGTCGAGCGGGTGATCGGCTTCAAGCGCGGCACCGGCGGCACCAGCGGCGTGGGCTACCTGCGCAAGATGCTCGACGTGGTGCTGTTTCCGGAAGTCTGGACGCTGCGCACGGCACTGTGAGGGCTGGAACGCGGCGGTCGCGCCGCGCACTGGACCAAGATCAAGGCAAT
>JANOVJ010000520.1:0-2282 GCA_031417295.1 bacterium
ACAACGCTTCGGTGATGAAGGGGATCAACGGATGCGCCAGCCGCAGCAGCGCTTCGAGCGTGCGGATCAGCGTGCGGCGCGTGGCACGCTGCTGCGACTCGCTGCCGGTCTGGATCTGCACCTTGGCGATCTCCAGGTACCAGTCGCAGAACTCGTCCCAGACAAACTGGTAGATCGCGCCAGCCACGTTGTCCAGCCGGTACTCGTCGAACGCCCGCGCCACCTCGGCCTCGGTCTGCTGCAGCAGCGACACGATCCAGCGGTCGGCGGCGGAGAAGCGCAGGTAGCCATGAAACGGCCCGGCCGGCGCAGTAACGTTGCCGGCGGCATCAAGCTGTGCCGGGGCACACTCGGCCTTGCTGTGTTCGCGCAGGCCGCAGTCCCGGCCTTCGCAGTTCATCAGCACGAAGCGGCTGGCATTCCACAGCTTGTTGCAGAAGTTGCGGTAGCCCTCGCAGCGCTTGCTGTCGAAGTTGACGTTGCGCCCCAGGCTGGCCAGCGAGGCGAAGGTGAAGCGCAGCGCGTCGGCGCCAAAGCCGGGGATGCCCAGCGGAAACTCCTTCTGCGTGTTCTTGCGCACCAGCGGCGCGGTCTCGGGCCGGCGCAGGCCGGTGCTGCGCTTGGCCAGCAGCGGTGCGAGTTCGATGCCGTCGATCAGGTCCACCGGGTCGAGCACGTTGCCTTCGGCCTTGCTCATCTTCTGGCCCTGCGCGTCGCGCACCATGCCGTGGATGTAGACGTGGCGGAACGGCACCTGGCCAGTGAAGTGCGTCGTCATCATGATCATCCGGGCGACCCAGAAAAAGATGATGTCGAAGCCGGTCACGAGCACGCTCGACGGCAGGAACAGGTCGAGTTCCTTGGTCTTTGCCGGCCAGCCGAGCGTGGAGAACGGGAGCAGGGCGGACGAGTACCAGGTGTCGAGCACGTCTTCGTCGCGCATCAACGGGCCGGCGTAGCCGGCTGCGGTCGCCTTCGCGCGAGCTTCGTCTTCGCTGCGTGCGACAAACAGCTCGCCGGTGCTGCCATACCAGGCCGGGATCTGATGCCCCCACCAGAGCTGGCGCGAGATGCACCAGTCGGTGATGTTCGTCATCCACTGGTTGTAGGTGTTGACCCACTGCTCGGGCACGAACTTGACTTCGCCGCTCGCGACGGCATCGATCGCTTTCTGCGCGATGCTCTTGCCGTCCGCGCCGGGCTTGGTGGTGGCCACGAACCACTGGTCGGTGAGCATCGGCTCGACGATCTGCCCGGTGCGGGCGCAGCGCGGCACCATCAGCTTGTGCTTCTTGGCCTCGACCAGCAGGCCCTGGGCTTCGAGGTCGGCGACGACCTTCTTGCGGGCGACGAAACGGTCGAGCCCGCGGTACGCCTCGGGCGCGTTGTCGTTGATGCTTGCGTCGAGCGTCAGCACGCCGATCATGGCCAGGCCGTGGCGTTGGCCCACTGCATAGTCATTCAGGTCATGCGCCGGTGTGACCTTGACCACGCCAGTGCCGAACGCCCGGTCCACGTAGTCGTCGGCGATCACCGGGATGGTTCGGTCGCACAGCGGCAGCATCACTTGCTTGCCGACCAGATGCGCGTAGCGCTCGTCGTCAGGATGCACCATCACCGCGGTGTCGCCGAGCATCGTTTCGGGCCGCGTCGTGGCCACCACCACCGAGCCCGACCCATCGGCCAGCGGATAGCGGATGTGCCACAGAAACCCGTCTTCCTCTTCGCTCTCGACTTCTAGGTCCGACACCGCCGACTTGAGCACCGGGTCCCAGTTCACGAGCCGCTTGCCGCGGTAGATCAGCCCTTCCTCGTACAGCCGGACGAAGGTCTCCGTCACCACCGGCGAGAGCTTGTCGCTCATCGTGAAGTATTCGTGCGCCCAGCTCACGCTGTCGCCCATGCGGCGCATCTGGCGCGTGATCGTCGAGCCTGAGGCTTCCTTCCACTCCCAGACCTTGGCGACGAAGTTCTTGCGGCCCAGGTCGTGCCGTGATTGGCCCTGATCCTGCAACTGGCGCTCGACGACGATCTGCGTCGCGATGCCGGCGTGGTCGGTGCCCGGCACCCACAGCGTGTTGAAGCCCTTCATGCGGTGGTAGCGCGTCAGCGCGTCCATCACCGTCTGGTTGAAGGCATGGCCCATGTGCAGTGTGCCGGTCACGTTCGGCGGCGGGAGCTGGATGCAGAACGACGGCTTGCCCGCGTCGAGCGACGGCGCGTAGAGGCCGCTCCGCTCCCACAGCGGCGCCCAGCGCGCCTCGATGGCAGCGGGTTCGAAG
>JANOVJ010000521.1:0-14758 GCA_031417295.1 bacterium
ACCGGCTGGCCGAGCTTCACGTATTCGAGCCCGACATCGACGATCGGCTGCAGCACGCGCAGCACCTCGCGGTCATCGCGGAACAGTTGCACCGCCTCGCTGACGGTCAGTTCGAGCACGTCGGCGACGCTGATCTCGCGCAGCAGATCACCGGGCAGGCGACGGTCGATCTTCACGTCGAGGATTTCGGCGCGGTAGCGGCGGCCATCGCAATCCGGGCAGCGCAGGTAGACGTCGCTCAGGAACTGCATCTCCACATGCTCGAAGCCCGAGCCGCCGCAGGTTGCGCAGCGGCCGTCACCGGCGTTGAAGCTGAACATGCCCGGGCCGTAGCCGCGCTGCTGCGCCAGCGGCGCCTGCGCGAACAGCTTGCGGATTTCGTCGAACGCGCCGACATAGCTCGCCGGGTTGGAGCGCGCCGTCTTGCCGATCGGCGACTGATCGACGAACACCGCGTCGGTCAGCCAATCGGCGCCGAGCAGTGCGTCGTGCGCGCCGGGCGGTTCGGTCGGCGTGGCGAAGTGGCGGGCCAGCGCGGGGAAAAGCAAGTCCTGCATCAGGGTCGATTTGCCCGAGCCCGACACGCCCGTCACGCACACCAGCCGCTGCAACGGGAACTCGACCGTGATGTGCTTCAGGTTGTGTTCCCGCGCGCCCTGCACGATGAGCTTGGGCGTGCCCTCATCGACCAGCCGCCGCAGCCCGATGCCAACCTGCTTGCGCGCGCCGAGGTACTCGCCCGTCAGCGTGTCGGCGTTGCGCGCCGCGTCGGGCGTGCCGTCGAACACGATCTGCCCGCCGCGCTCGCCGGGGCCGGGGCCCATGTCGATCAGGCGGTCGGCGGCCAGCATCACGGCAGGGTCGTGCTCGACAACGACGAGCGTGTTGCCGGCGTCGCGCAGCCGGTGCATCGCCTCGACGATGCGGTTCATGTCGCGCGGGTGCAGGCCGATGCTCGGCTCGTCGAGCACGAACATCGTGTTGACGAGCGAGGTGCCGAGCGCGGTGGTGAGGTTGATGCGCTGCACCTCGCCACCGCTCAGGGTGCGGCTCTGGCGGTCGAGCGTGAGGTAGCCGATGCCGACATCGCACAGGTATTTCAGCCGCGTGCGGATCTCGTCGAGAAGAAGCTTCAGCGCGTCGTCGAGCATCGTGCTCGGCAGGCTCAGACCATCGAAGAAGCGGCGCAGGCGGTCGATCGGCAACTGCATCAGGTCGTGCACCGACAGCCCCGGCAGCGCTTCGAGCTGCGCGCGGGTCCAGGGCACGCCGACCGGCAACAGGCGCGCCGCGGGCGGCATCGCCAGGTCGGCATCGGCATTCGAGCCCAGCCGCCACAACAAGGCGTCGAGCTTCAGGCGCGCGCCGCCGCAAGCGGGGCACGGCGTGTAGCTTCTGTACTTCGACAGCAGCACCCGGATGTGCATCTTGTAGGCCTTGCTCTCCAGATAACCGAAGAAGCGCTTGACGCCGTACCACTGCTTGTTCCAGTTGCCGCCCCAGTTCGGCGAGCCGTCGATCACCCAGTCGCGCTGGCCCGGCGTGAGCAGCTTCCACGCCGTGTCGCGCGGAATGCCGGCCTCGCCGGCGTACTTCAGCAGGTCGGCCTGGATCTCCTTCCACGCCGGCGTCTGGATCGTCTTGATCACGCCGTTGCGCAAGGTCTTGCGTTCGTCGGGGATCACCAGCCCCCAGTCGACGCCGATCACACGGCCGAAGCCGCGGCAGGTCTCGCAGGCGCCGACGGCCGAGTTGAACGAGAACAACGCCGGCTGCGGGTCGGCGTAGCGCAGGTCGCTGTCGGGGCAGTGCAGGCCGGTCGAGAAGCGCCACAGCAAAGGCTCGGTGCCCTCCTCGCCAACCACGTAGACGTTGACGCGACCGCTGCCGCGCTTGAGCGCCACTTCGATCGCCTCGACCACGCGCGCCTTCTCGGTGCCCTGCACGCGAAAGCGGTCGGCGACCACGTCGAGCAGCTTGCGCGGCCCGGTCGGTGACGCCACCTCGCGCTCGGCCTGCACCCGTGTGAAGCCGCTCGCGCTCAGCCACTGCGTCACCTCCTCGGCCGAGGTGTTGGCCGGCAACTCGACCGGGAACGTGACGACCACGCGCGGATCCCCTGCCGCAGCAGTTCGCGCCATCAACTCAGCGTAGATCGACTCCGGCGTGTCATGCCGCACCGCCTGCGCTGTCTGGCGGTCGAACAACTGCGCCGCCCGTGCATACAGCAGCTTCAGGTGATCGTTGATCTCGGTCATCGTGCCGACCGTGCTGCGGCTCGACCGCACCGGGTTCGTCTGGTCGATGGCAATGGCCGGCGGCACGCCATCGACGCGGTCCACCGCCGGCCGGTCCATCCGATCGAGGAACTGCCGCGCATACGCACTGAAGGTCTCGACGTAGCGCCGCTGGCCTTCGGCGTAGAGCGTGTCGAAGACCAGGCTGCTCTTGCCCGAGCCGCTGGGCCCGGTGACCACCGTCATCTCGCCGGTGCGGATGTCGAGGTCGAGGTTCTTGAGGTTGTGCTGGCGCGCGCCGCGGATGCGGATGACACCGGACATAGGGGGCGCTTTCTGGATGCGAAGCCGAAGATTCTAGAGGCGCGTTGCGCCATGGTCGCGGCAAGGTCATCACGCCGCCGGGGCTGTGACATACTGGTTCGCACAGGCCCACCCTCTTCATGCCGAGCTCCGCCCAGCCGCCCGCGCCAGACAGCCTTCCGGCGGCGCCCAGCACGGCACCCGGCGGCCTCAAGCCCGACTTCTCACGCATCGTGGCCAGCCTTGGCACCGGCGCCTGGCAGCACGATCTGCACACCGGCGAAGCCTGGTACTCGCCGCGCTTCAAGGCCCTGCTCGGGTTCAGCGATGAAGCGCTGCCGAACGCGGCCACGGCGATCGTCGAGCGCACCCACCCCGACGATCGCGAGGCCTTGGCGCAAACCCGCCAGCGTGCCCTGGCCAGCTTCGCGTTGTGCTCGGCCGAGGGACGCATGCAAATGCAGGACGGCCACTGGCGCTGGTTCCGCACCACCGTCCAGGCTTGGCCCGACGCGACCGGCCAGCCGGCGATGCTGGTCGGCTCCCTGGCCGACGTGCACGCCGAGAAGCAGGCGCTGCTCGATTTCACGGCCCTCACCGAGCGTTTCGACCGGGCCCTGGCGGCCTCCTCCGAGGCCCACTTCGAGCGCACCGCGGGGGTTCGCGACTTCTTCATGAGCCCGCGCCTGCCCGGCCTGCTCGGCTACCCGCCGGGCACACCGGGGCCGTCGATCAAGACCTACCTCGGCTGGGTCCACCCCGACGACGTGGCCGGCTTGGTGGCGGTGGTGCAGCAGGCCGAGGCCCGACCCGGCGGCTGGGAGCACGACTACCGGCTGCGCTGCGCCGACGGCAGCTACCGCTGGTTCGGCGGCCGCGGCCGATCGACGCTGGACGCGCAGGGCCGCATTCTCATGACCGGCATGGTCGGCGACATCCATGCGCAAAAGCTCGCCCACCAGGAACTGGCGCAGCACCGCGAGCAGTTGCGGCAAATGGTCGAGGACCGCACTGCCCGCCTGAGCGCGGCCCTGGCCCTGGCCGATTCGCGCCGGGCCGCGGCCGAGCGTGCCAACCAGGCCAAGGCGACCTTCCTCGCCCACATGAGCCACGAGCTGCGCACGCCACTCAACGGTGTGATGGGCATGACGGAACTGGCCTTGCGCATCGCCGGCTCCGAGACGCAGCGCAAGTACCTCGGGCTGGCCGAGCAGTCGGGGCAGACGCTGCTGCGGATCCTGAACGACGTGCTCGACTTCGCCAAGGCCGAAGCCGGCAAGCTGCAACTCGTGGCCGAGACCTTCGACCTGCCGCAACTGGTGGCCGAGACCGTTCGCACCTACCTGCCGCAAGTGGGCGCGCGCCCGCTGCATGTGCTGTTCGATTGCGACAGCGGGCAGAGCCATGTCAGCGGCGACCCGGGGCGGGTGCGGCAGATCGTGTCGAACCTGCTCGGCAATGCGCTCAAGTTCACCGACCGCGGCACGATCCGCGTGGTCGTCGGGCTCACGCCTGCGGCAACGGCAGCGGACGCATGCGACGTGCGCATCGAAGTGAGTGACAGCGGCATCGGCATGGACGAGGCCACCGCGCAACGCGTGTTCGAGGCCTTCGAGCAGGCCGAGACCGGCACCACCCGGCACCACGGCGGCACCGGCCTCGGGCTGCCGATCGTGCGCCTGCTGGCCCGGCTGATGGGCGGCGAGGTGCAGGTTCACAGCGCGCCCGGCGGCGGCAGCCGCTTCAGCGTCGATCTGCGCCTGGGCACCGCGCCGCAGCCCGCACGCGAGGGCGCGGCCAGCACCGGCCACGCCTGGCTGCTCTACCGCAGCGAACCAGCCGGGCAGTGGGTGCAAGGGCGCCTGCGCCGGCTCGGCTGGAGCGCCGAGATCGTGCCCGACATCGCCACGGCGCTCGCGCGTTTACGCGGCGGCGGGGCTGGCGCGGCGCCGGACAGCGTGCTCGTGGCCGACGAGATTCTGCTGGCGGCCAGCGCGCTGGCTCCGCTGCGCTCGGCGCTGCCGGCGCGGGTGCCGATCACCCTGCTGTTCAGGCCCGACTTCCAGTTGCCGCTGCTGCACGAAGCGGCCGCCGCGTCCGGCGTGCGCCTGGCCATCGCGCCGCTGACCGCGGCCGATCTGCGGCTGACGTTGCAGCCCGCGCTGCTGTCGGCGCTGGCGATGGCGGCCCCGCTGCCGGGCCCTGCCGAGCCCGCGCTGGCGTTGCTGCCATGGGTGCTGGTGGTCGAGGACGTGGAAATGAACCGCTTCATCGTTGGCGAGATGATTCGCGTCCTCGGCCTGCGCGCCGTCATGGCGGCGAGCGGTGAAGAGGCGCTGCGGCTGTGCGGCGACGCCGCGCCCGACCTGGTGCTGATGGACATCCAGATGCCCGGCATGGACGGCCTGGAAACGACCCGCCGGCTGCGCGAGTTGCAGGCCAGCGAGCGGCTGGCAAGCTTTCCGATCGTCGCCCTCACCGCCAACGCGATGGACGCCGACCGCACGGCCAGCCAAGCAGCGGGCATCGACGAGCATGTGACGAAGCCGATCGACCTGGAACGGCTGCGGAGGGTATTGTCGCGTTGGTTGCCGGCGGCTGGGCTGGCCGTGCTTGACGGTACGGTCTACAACGTTTGAGGCCGGGCTTGACTGCGCCTCGGCGAGGCTTGCTGAGAGGTCTTCTGGTTCGTTGCACCGCGCCGGGGGTTCGCCCCGGCCTCAGCCCAACGAATCAAGAAAGAGCAACGAGAACAACGCGATCACCCCCCAAGCCCAACCGACAAAAACCTCTCCACCAACGCCAGTTGATCCGGCACATTGAGGGCCGGCGCATGGCCGCAGCCGGCGATCGTGGCCACCACCGCGCGCGGCCCGCGCTGGCGCATTGCCTCGGCGGTCTCGGCCAGCAACAGGTCGGAGCTTTCACCGCGCAGGCACAGCACCGGAATGTCCAGGCTGTCCCACTCGGCCCACAGCGCGTAGTCGTTCGGATGGTGTTCGAACTGCTGAACCATCGCCGGGTCGTAGTGCGGCGTCACGCGGCCGTCGGGCAGGCGGCGGGTGGAGGTTTCGGTGAGGCGCCGCCACTGGGCATCGGTGAGATGGCCGTAGGGCTTGTAGATGGTGCGGAAGTACTGCTCGAGTTCGCTCACCGTCGCGAACGCCGCTGGCTGGCCGGCGTAGCTGCGGATGCGTGCGATCGCGGCCACGGCCACCTGCGGCCCGCTGTCGTTCAGGATCAGCCGCGTGATGCGGCCGCGCAGCAGTGTGGCCGCGCCGACCAGGCCGATCGCGCCGCCCATCGAGGTGCCGACCCACTGCACGCGGTCGAGGCCGAGCTGGTTCATCAGCGACTGGGCAAGGCGGACGTAGAAATCGAGGCAGTACTCGCGCGCCGGCTCGGGGCTCCACTCGCTGAGGCCGCGGCCGATGGTGTCGGGGCAGATCACGCGGCAGCGCGTGGACAGGTGCGCCGCCAGGTCGTCCATGTCGCGGCAGGTGCGCGCCAGGCCGTGCCAGGCGATCACGGTTTGCGTGTGCTCGGCGCCCCACTCCGTGTAGTGGATCTCGCGTCCTTCGCAGCGCAGATAGTTCGACGTGAAGCTCATCGCTTGCCCATCGCGCGCAGCCGCCCGACCACGCCGGCCGGGAAGTGGTAGACCGAGAGCACGAACAGGATGCCCAGCCAGAGCAGCCAGCGATCCGGCGAGACCAGCGCACCGAGCAGCGGAATGCCTTCAAAGGTTCCCGCGCCGAGCTTCATCAAGTCCTGCAGATAACTCTGCGCCAGCACGAACAGCACGCTGCCGATGACGGCACCGTAGACCGTGCCCATGCCGCCGATGACGACGATGAGCAGGATGTCGAGCATGATCTCGAAAGACAGTGACGTGTCGGGCCCGTTGTAGCGCAGCCAGAGCGCCAGCAGGCAGCCGGCGAGCGTCGCGAAAAGTGCCGACAACACCGACGCCAGGGTGCGATAGACGACCGTGCGGTAGCCGATGGCTTCAGCCCGGAAGTCGTTCTCGCGGATCGCCTGCAGCACTCGCCCGAACGGCGAGTTGACGATGCGCAGCAGCGTCAACACCAGCACCACGGTGGTGGCGAAGAGCAGGTAGTAGGTGAGGAAGCGGCCGTCGATGGAGGCGCCGAGGAACGGCGCTTCGACATACTGCGTGCCGGGCCGCAGCGCCTCGGGCACCTTGAAGGTGAGGCCGTCTTCGCCGCCGGTGAACTCGCTCAGTTGCGACGCGAGCGTGAGGAAGGCCGAGGCGACGGCGAGCGTGATCATGGCGAAGAAGATCGCCTTCACGCGCAGGCTGGCCAGGCCGATCACCAGCGACAGCAGCAGCGATACGAAGAGCGCCGCTGCGATGCCCACCGCCAGCGCGCTCCATGTCGCGCCGAGCCGTGTGCTCGCGATCGCCACCCCGTAGGCGCCGATGCCGAAGAACATGGTGTGCGCGAAGCTGACGATGCCGGTGTAGCCGAGCAGCAGATCGAAGCTCGCCACGAGCACGATGAAGACGAGGATCTTCGCCGCGACATTGAGCGCCTTGGTGCCGGGAAAGAGGAACGGCGTGAACGCGAGGCCGAGCACGATCGCGATCAGCAGCAGCGCCAGCCAGCGATTGCGCGGCAGGTCGTGGGAGAGCAGGTTCTTCAGCATGGGCGCGGCCTGCTATCGGTTGGCCACCGGATACAGCCCTTGCGGCCGCCACATCAGGATCGCGACCATCAGCCCGATGTTGGAGAACATCGCCACCTTCGGCGACAGGAAGCCGGTGTAGTTGGCCATCAGCCCGACCAGCAGCGCGCCGACAAAGCAGCCCAGCGTCGAGCCGAGGCCGCCGATGATGATGACGATGAAGATCAGCACGTTGACCTGCGCGCCCATCTGCGGCGTCACGCTCTGCTGGTACAGCCCCCACAGCACGCCGCCCAGGCCGGCCAGCGCCGAGCCGGCGACGAAGACGCCGACGAACAGGCGGCGGATGCGGTAGCCGAGGCTCTCGACCATCTCGCGGTCCTGCACGCCGGCACGGATCAGCAGGCCGATCTTGGTGCGGTTGAGCGTGAACAGCATCGCCAGCAACACGATGGCGCCGATCGCCACCGCGACGAGGCGAAACTTCTCGACCGCCGCATCGCCAAAGATCAGCGAACCCCGCAGCGCCGCCGGCAACGGCAGCGGAATCTGCGCCGGACCCCAGACGACCTTGATCAGTTCCTCGCCGATGATCATGCCGCCCATCGTGATCAGGATCTGCTTCAGGTGCTGACCGTAGACGGGGCGGATCAGCACCCGCTCGAAGGCCCAACCCACGGCGCCGGCCACCGCCATCGCGACCAGCATCGCCGGGAAGACGGCAGCCAGGTTGCGCCACAGGCTTTCGCTGGCGGTCCAGTCGCCCATGGCGCCCAACACGCTGGTCGCGACGAAGGCGCCGAGCGCAATGAACACGCCGTGGCCGAAGTTCAGCACGTCCATCAAGCCGAACACGAGCGTGAGGCCCGAGGCGATGATGAAGATGATCATTCCCATCGCCAGGCCGGCCACGGTGAGCGTGAGCCAGGTCGACGCCGAGCCGATGAATGGCGCGGCCAACAGCGCGAGGGCCGGCAGCAATGCCAGCGGCAGGAAGTCGAAGCGGGCCTTGGGCACGGCGGCCGAGGCCGTCGTCGCGGGAACTGAAGTGGTAACCGCTGTCATCGATGCGCTCCCAACGCCAGGCCCAGCAGACGCTGTTGCAGCCCCTCGTCATCGACCATCTCGGCCATCGGGCCGCGATGGACCACGCGGCCGTCGTCCATCACTGCCACTGTGTCGCCGAGCGCGCGGGCCATGCCGAAGTTCTGCTCGACGAGCAGCACCGTGGTCTGCGTCGCCTTCAGCTCGCGCAGCACCGCGATCAGGTTGTTCACGATCGACGGTGCCAGGCCCTTGCTCGGCTCGTCGATCAGCAGCAGGCGCCGCGGCTCGACCATCGCGCGGGCGATCGCGAGCATCTGCTTTTGGCCGCCGGAAAGTTTGCCGGCCGGATAGAGCCAGAACTTCTTCAAGGCCGGGAACATCGTGAACAGCCATTCGAGGCGCTGGGTGTCGATGTCGTCCACCGTGCGTGCATTGCGCGCTGCCAAGAGCAGGTTCTCACGCACCGTCAGGTCGCTGAAGATGCCCATGCTCTCGGGCACGTAGGCAATGCCGAGCTGCGCGATGTCGGGCGTCGTCAGTAGGCGCCCTGTGCCGCCGATGGGCTGGCCGTCGAAGGTCACGCTGCCTTTCGACGCTGCCCACAGGCCCATGATGGTTCGCAACGTGGTCGTCTTGCCGGCGCCGTTGCGGCCGAGCAGCATCGTCACCTGGCCGGCCGGAACGGCAAGGTCCACGCCATGCAGGATGTGGTACGCGCCGATGTGGGTGTGCACGCCTTCGAGCTTGAGCAGCGAAGACATCACGCCGGCTCCTCCGCTGCCATGCCGAGATAAGCTTGTTGGACCACCGGCGACGCGATCACTTCGGCCGGTTCGCCATCGGCAACAAGCTGCCCGTTGTGGAGCACGATGATGCGGTCGGCCAGCTCGCGCACCACGTCCATCTTGTGCTCGACGAGCAGGATGGTCTTGTCGCGCTGCGCCTTCAACAGGCGGATCAGGTCGAGGATCACCGGCACGTCGTCCACGCTCATGCCGGCGGTCGGTTCGTCGAACATGTAGACGCTCGGGTCCAGCGCCATCAGCATTGCCACTTCGAGCTTGCGCTGGTCGCCGTGCGGCAGGCTGCTGGCGCTGGCAGCGGCCCGGTCGCCGAGGTTCACGCGCTCGAGCAGCGCATGTGCTCGCTCCAGCGTGTCGCGATGGCTGAGCCACACCGACCACAGGTTCAGCCCTTGCTTGGCCCGCGACTGCACCGCCAGGCGAACGTTCTCCAGCACCGACAGGTTGGGAAACAACTGCGTCAACTGGAACGCCCGGCCGAGGCCGCGGTGGGTGCGGGCCGAGGTGCTTTCGTGAGTGATGTCCACGCCATCGAGACTCACCGTGCCCTCGCTGGCGCGGAGCTGGCCCGAGATGAGGTTGAAGTAGGTCGTCTTGCCGGCACCGTTGGGGCCGACGATGGCCGTGAGCGTTCCCGGCGCGAAGGCGCACGACACGTGATCGACGGCAACGTGGCCGCCGAAGCGGATGGTGAGGTCTCGCGTTTCGAGCATGAGGAATCCACGCCCGGCCAAAGGCCGGGCATCGTCCGTGTGGCTGGAGCCCCCTCCCGGAGGGGGCTTGGGGGAGCGAACGTTCTCGCGCGCAGCGCTGAGGCGCCGGCGGCGCCTCAGCGCTTGTTCTTGATCGGCACGTCCATCTGTGCCGGCTTGATCTCGCTCACCAGCTCTGGCACGCCCCACGCAAAAGCCGGGTCGACCTTGATCTTGAAGTGGTACATGCTCTGCATCGCCTGGTGGTCTTCGACGCGGAAGGTCATCTTGCCCTTCGGTGTTTCGAAGCTCATGCCTTCCATCGCCTTGATGAGCCCATCGGTCGCCGTGTCGCCCTTGGTCTTCTTCAGCGCTTCGACCACCGCGATCCCGGCCGCCATGCCGCCCGCCGTGAAGAAATCGGGCGGCGTCTTGTACTGGGTGTAGTGGTTGGCCACCAGCCATTCATTGACCGGGTTCTTCGGGATGCCGAAGTAGTAGTAGGTCGCGCCTTCCATGCCCGGGAACTGCTTGTAGGCCACCATCGCCGGCAGGATGTTGCCGCCGGTCGCGATCTCGATGTTGTAGCGCTTCAGGTCCAGGTCGGCGATCTTGAACGGGTTGCCGGCGCCGGCCCAGATGATCCAGATCACCTTGCGGCCCGGCTGGTCCTTGAGCTTGTCGATGATGCGCTGCGCGCCGGCGGTGAAGTCGGTCGTCGCTGCCGGCAGGTATTCCTCATGGACGAGCTTGGCCGTCTTCAGCGAGTCCTTGAACGCCTTCACGCCGTCGCGGCCGAAGGCGGTGTCCTGGCCCATCGTCGCGATCACGGTGCCGGCCTTGTCTTGCGCCACGGCGTTGCTGATCGCGTCCTGGCTGCTGTTGCGGCCGGTGCGGAAGATGTACTTGTTCCACTTGTCGCCGGTGATCGAGTCGGCCACCGCCGGCTCGACGAGAAGGATCTTCTTGTACTCCTCGGCCACCGGCAGCATCGCCAGCGCCACGCCGGACGAGGTGGGCCCGATCGCGATGTCGGCCTTGTCGTCGCCGTAGGCGGTGGCGAGCAGGCTCTTGCCCACATCGGGCTTGCCCTGGTCGTCTTTCTCGATCAGCACGATCTTCTTGCCGCCGACCATCATCGTGCCGCCGGTGGCGTACTCCAGGCCCAGTTGCAGGCCGGTGGCCGTCTGCTTGCCATAGGCTTCGAGCGGCCCGGTCTTGCTGTAGATGTGGGCGATCTTGATTTCCTTGGGCTGGGCCCAGGCCGGGCCGGCGAGCAGGGTGGCTGCGGCGGCGCACAAGGTGGCGGCGCTGAAAAGTTGCTTCATTGGGAGTCTCCAGAGTAGGGCCTGCCCATCCGCGCGGGGAGGCTGTGCCGCTTCAAGCCGCAAGGCCCGTGCCAAACGCATCGACACGGTGCAAACCCTCGCTTTCATGCCAGGAAGACGCCGAATTGCCAGAAGTGCGCCGCTTCAATGTCCACAGGTCGGACACGTTTCAGGCGCCTCCAGCATTGCGATGTGTGTAATTCATACACCGACTGACGTTCGGCATCAGCGCACAGGCAGCGCCAGCTTCTCGTACAGCGTCGCGCGCGAGATCCCCAGCAGGCGTGACGCGGCCAGCTTGTTGCCGCCCGTGAGCGCCAGCGCCTCGTGGATGCTGCGCGCTTCGAGCTCGGCAATCGCCTGCGGCAGCGGCTTGATCACGGCGGCCGCTATCGCGCGCGGCTCGGTCAGGCTCGGCGCGTCGGCCTGCGGCACCGGCGCTACCGGCGCTACCGACGACAACGCCATCGCCCGGCCTGCACCGGCCGCGGGCAGCGAGGAACCGGAGCCGTTGTTGAAGTGCGCCGCTGTCAGCACCAGGTCATCCGTCATCAGCGTCGCCTGCTCGAGCACGTTGCGCAGCTCGCGGATGTTGCCCGGCCACGGCTGCGCGGCCAGATAGTCGAGCGCGTCGGCGCTGAGGCTCTTGTGCGCCAGGCCGCTGCGGCGCGAGATGTCGTCGGCCAGCGCCTCGGCCAGCGCTTCCAGATCGTCGCTGCGCTCACGCAGCGTCGGCAGGCGGATCGGCAGCACGTTGAGCCGGTAATACAGGTCAGCGCGGAAGGTACCCGCCGCCATCATCGCGTGCAGGTCGCGGCTGGTCGCGGCGACGATACGCACGTCGATGCGCTGCACCCGGTTGCTGCCGAGCGGCTCGACTTCCTGTTCCTGCAGCACCCGCAGCAGCTTCGATTGCAGCGCCAGCGGCATGTCGCCGATCTCGTCGAGGAACAGCGTGCCGCCGTCGGCGACCTTGAACTTGCCGTCGCGGCCCTTGCGCTCGGCACCGGTGTAGGCGCCGGGGGCGACGCCGAAGAACTCGGCTTCGAGCAGCGTGTCGGGCACCGCGGCGATGTTGACGCCGACAAAGGGCTTGGCCGAGCGCGCGCTGGCGGCGTGGATGCCGTGCGCCAGCAGCTCCTTGCCGGTGCCCGTTTCGCCCAGCAACAGCACCGTGCTGTCGGTCTGCGCCGCGCGCCGCGCCTGGCGCTTGACTTCCAACGCCGTCGCGCTCGCGCCGATGAAGCTGGCGATGGTGTACTTCGGCCGCCGCTGCGCAGCGAGTTGCGACCGCGCCGCGTCGAGCTCGCGCTGCAGGCGGCTGAACTTGGCGAGCAGCGGCTGCATCGTCGTCTCGGGGTGGTCGAGCAGCACCAGGCCGAGCGCGCCGATCACCGCGCCCTGGGCATCGCGCAGCGGCAGCCGGCTGACCAGAAAGGTGCCGGCCTGGTTGCTCAGCAGATCGACCAGGATCGCCTGCCCGCTGTCGATCACCTGCGCCATCAGCGAGTTCGGCACCACCTCTTCGACGCGGCGGCCGACGAACTCGCCCTCGGCGTGGCCGAGCGCGGGCAGGAAGCGCTTGTAGCCCTCGCTGATCCAGACCACGCGGTGCTCGCGGTCGACCACCATCATGCCCATCGCCGAGCGCGCGAAGCTGTCGAACATGCTTTGCGCGGCGAGCGCGAGCATGCCGCTGGCGTCGGCGGGCAGGATGATTGCGGGAATGTCGGCCATCGGTGGGCGCTTTCGGCGGGCTCGGGCCGCCACTTTACGCCGCGCCGCCCACGCCGCCGGGGCACGACGGTGGGCGCAAGGGGCCGCGTCGCGGCGAGACCGTCGATCGCACCGCGCCCACCGGCTAGCATGCGGCCCGCGCCCGATCCACGGAGCCCCGCATGAACGACCCGTCCCGCACCGGAGCCCGCCCTGGCCTGCCCGTGGCCAGCACGCCGGCCGGGTGGAGCGCGTTGCTGGCCGACGACGCCGCGCTGGCCGCGGGCGTTCGGGAGATTCTGCGCCGCCACGGCCTGGGCAGTGCGCCGGTCACGCGCTACGACAGCGGCTCGCTGCCGGTCTATGCCGTCGGCGAGCGCCACGTGCTCAAGCTCTTTCCGCCCCACGAGGCCGAGCACGCGGCCGTCGAGGCGCGCACGCTGGCCTTCGTGCACGGCGCCCTGCCGCTGCCGACGCCCGAAGTCATTGCCACCGTCACGCAGGACGGCTGGCATGGGCTGCTGATGTCGCAACTGCGTGGGCGCCGCCTGGTCGAGGCCTGGCCCGAGTTGCTGCCGCGCGAACGCGACCGCGCCGCCGACGATCTGGGCCACGCGCTCGCCGCGCTGCACCGCCTCGACACCGCGCCGCTGGCCGGCCTGCCGCCGCAGTGGGACGGCTTCGTCCTGGCCCAGCGCGCCAGCGCGGTCGAACGCCAGCGCGCGCGCGGGCTGGCCGAGCCGTGGCTGGCGCAGATCGACCGTTTCCTCGACCGTTTCCTCGACCGTCACCTCGACCCCCGGCTGCCCGCCGCGATCGCATCCCCAGCGCTGCTGCACACCGAAGTGATGCGCGAGCACCTGATGGTCGTGCCCGGCCCGGACGGCTGGCGCCTGAACGGCCTGTTCGACTTCGAGCCGGCGATGCTGGGCGACCCGTTGTACGAGTTCGCCTCGGTCGGCCTGTTCGTCTCGTGCGGCGACGCGCGCTGGCTGCGCCGCACGCTGCGCGCCTATGGCTTCGCGACTAGCGCGCTGGACGACACGCTTTCGTGTCGCTTCATGGCGCACGCCCTGCTGCACCGCTACAGCAACCTGCGCTGGTACCTCGAACGCCTGCCGGCGAACGGCGCGACGACGCTCGAACAACTTGCCGCGCGCTGGTGGGCGCTGGCCGACGACGCTTGATTTCGCGCCTCGCGGGGCCCTGGCCGCCGCATCGCGTTGCGCGGCGTGGCAGAGTACGGGCCTTCAATGCTGCGGCATCCCCTCCCCCATGAAATCACTCGGCAGCAAGCCCGACGGGTTGCGCCTCGAACGCATCGAGGCCTCGCGGCTTTGGGGTGGCGACGGGTTTCGCAACCTCCACCCGATCGCCGACGGCCTGCGCGACCCGGCCGCGCCGCGACCGACGCTGACGGAATTCCTGCGCGGCGGCAACCGCCGCGTGCCTCTCGGGCCGCTGCCGTCGCTGGACCCGCGCGGCGCGTGGCAGCGCAAGCCGCAGAGCGGCCTGCGCGCCACCTGGCTCGGCCATTCGACCGTGCTGATCGAGATCGACGGCCTGCGCGTGCTCACCGACCCGGTCTGGGGGCCGCGCGCGTCGCCGTCGCGCTTCGCCGGGCCGAAGCGCTTCCAGCCGGTGCCGGTGGCGCTGAAGGCGCTGCCGCCCGTCGACGCGGTGCTCGTCTCGCACGATCACTACGATCACCTCTGCCACCCGACCGTGCGTGCGCTCGCGAAGACGGACGTGCCCTTCATCACGAGCCTGGGTGTCGGCGCGCACCTCGAGGCCTGGGGCGTGGCGCCCGAACGCATCACCGAACTCGACTGGTGGGAAACCCACACCCTGCCCGGCACCGGCCTGAGCGTGAGTGCGGCGCCCTCGCAGCACTTCTCGGGCCGCGGCCTGAAAGACCGCAATGCCACGCTGTGGTCGTCGATGGTGATCGCGGGCGAGCGGCACCGGGTGTTCTTCAGCGG
>JANOVJ010000522.1:0-3661 GCA_031417295.1 bacterium
CCCATTTGTCTTGCGCCGCCCAGGCCGGGTCGCGCAGCGCGATCTCGGCGACGAAGCGGATCCAGTAGCCGTAGGTGAAGTGGTGGTCGTTGATCTGCTCGACGGTGAAGAACTCGTCGGGGTAGCTCGCCACCGCGCCAAGCGCCTTGTCGTAGTGGAAATAGGTTTTCGAGCTCTCGCCCGACAGCCATTCCTCGGCGCGCTTCTTCATCAGATCGAGCAACTCGTCGCGGGCCTTCAGGTCGCCTTGCTGCTCGGCCACGTCCATCAACTTCAGCGTGCGCTGCAGGCACTTGCCTTGCCAGTAGGCGCCCTTGCCTTCGCGCAGCATGTTGCGCCGCGCGTCGCGCAGGTCGGCCTTGACCAGGTCGGCCAGCTCGTCCTTGCGCGGCGACTCGCCAAGGCCCGGCCAGTACGGCACGAAGCCGGTGTAGGTGCGGCTGGTCTTGAACTCCGCCGCCGGCAGCAGGCGGATCTTGCCGCGGATGCTTTCGTACGCGGGGCCGAGCTTGCCGTCGAGCGACGGGTTGTTGAACCACTGGTGCGGGTACAGGCCCAGCAGCGGCCCGGCCTCGGGGCCTTCCATCGTCCGCGTGGTCGCCTTGAAGGTGGTCTCGACCTGGCTCGTGCCCGGCGTGTAGCGCCAATCGACCCGCGTGTCCTGGATGAAGGCGTAGGCATGGCGCGTGAACAGCGCCAGGGTCTCGGGCTTGTCGTCGGTCAGCGCGGCCGCTGAGACGTAGCCGGAGCCGGCCGGCAACCGCCCGATCCACTCGGTCGGCGAGACCTCTTCCCAGCGCACGCCGGTCGGCCCGAACAGCGCATAGGGCTTGCCCTTGACGCGCAGCGCCAGCACCCGCGGGTCGCCGACGGCAGCAAAGCGCTCGCCCGGCGCGGGGAGGCGCAGCCGCACATCGCCGCGCGAAATCTGGACCGCTGCGAACGGGTTGCCCTTCGCCACCGTCACCAGCATGTTGTCGGCGCCGCGCGCCATCGAGATGTCGATTGCCCAGTCGCTGGCCTTGGCCAGCTTGGCCGGCCCGGGCTCGAAGGCGACGGGCGATATCACCAGCGGGTCGCGGTGCGGGTAGTGAATCTCGACGTCGCGGCGCTCGGTCGGCACCACCTCCTTGGTCGGCAGCGCGAACTCGAACCCGGCCGGCGTGGCCCGGACGGTGAGCGGGTGAACGAACAGCACCTCGGGCTTCGGGTTGAAGATCAGCGACGAGTACCATTGGTTGGTCTGTGCCGCCGTCTTCAGCAACGCCTCGGTCCGTTGCGGCGCCGCTGGCATGGCGTTGTCGCTGCCTTTGGGTGACAGGAAATAGGTGCCGGCACCGGCCTTCACAGGTTGGGCTGCAGCGCCGCAGACGCCGCCCAAGGCGACAAGCACAGCCAACGAACAGCCAGTGATGAACTTCATTTCCGGTTCCTTTGCAGCCCCGTCAGAGCGCGAGGCTGAATCATAGTGAAAGCGCTTTCAGAGGCATCCGCTGGTTTACCCGGGGTTGCTCTGTCATCGCGCGGCACCGCCTGGGCAAACATCAGCCAGGTGGCCGCAGCGGCGGATGGAGCCGTCACGACAATCGGGGTTCCTGACGGATGTGCGCACCGCGGGAAAACACGCATACGGGGTGCGTTGACGGCAAGGGTCAAAGTCCACTACGCTCATGAAAGCGCTTTCAACGTTCTGGCATCGATTCATCTTGAACAAAACTTCTTCACTGAGCCCGTCCCTCGCGCGACGGGCCGAGACCGGCACGCACCGGCGGCGTCACCTGCCCATTGCGGCGCTCGCCGCGCTGCTCCTGCCTGCGAGCAGCCAAGCCCTGGACTTGAACTTCGGGCCGTTCACGCTGACCGGTTTCGCCAAGGCCGAAGTCACGCGCAACAGCAACGACTGCACCGGTTGCCAGTTGTTCCCGAATGAGGACAAGCAGAAGTTCTGGGCTGACGAGGTCGTCCCCGGCCGGCCGTACGAAACAACCACCAATACGGTCACGCTGTTCCAGCCGTACCTGGGCGCCCAGTTCGACCTCGGCGGCGGATTCAAGCTCTACGGGCTGCTGAGCCAGCGCTGGCGCGACGGCAAGGTCGACGTGCCAGACTATCTCTATGAGGCCAACATCGCGGTCAGCCACGAAGACTACGGCAGCCTGCGCCTGGGCAGCATGACCACCCGCAGTTGGAGCCTGGCCGACTTTCCCTACGGCTCCGACATCGGGCTGGCGTTCGAGTGGGCCGACAGCGGCGCCGGCTACGGCCTGCTCAAGTACGCCGCGCGCTACACCACGCGCCCCTTCGACGTGGCCGGCGGCGACTTGGTGCTCGAAGCCACCTACTCACCCGGCAACACCGCGTTCAAGATCAACAAACCGCAGTTCTGGGAGATCTGGGCTCAGTACCGCAACGGCGACCTCGGGCTCGACTTCATCTGGCAGGACACCAAGAACGGTCGCCCGGTGGCCTTTGGCCAGGCGCCCTTCGCCTCGCTGACCACCAACCCCGACGACGACAGCAAGCTGGGCGGTTCCGGCCAGGGCATCGCCATGCTGATGGGGCGCTACCAGATCGGCTCGGGCTTCGAGGTGACCGGCGGCATCCGCCGCAACCACTGGACGGGCGCCTACGCGGTGATCGTGGCGCCGGCTGCGCCGGGCCAGCAATTCGACCAGTGGAACGCGATGTTCAACGTCGACTGGGGCGGCACGCGCAACGGCGTGCCCAACCCGGGCTACTCGGCGAGCTCGATCGACTATCTCGCCGGCCTGCGCTACCGCTTCGGTCAGTGGATTGCATCGACGGGCATGGCCTACCTCGGCAAGGCCAGCACCGACAACCCGTCGGAGCGCGGCCAAAGCAACTGGGCCACCTACAACACCGCAGGCCTGCAATACGACTTCGGCAACGGCTTGTTCGTCTACGGCCTGGCGGGCTTCGTCCACTACGGCCACCTGGGCCTGTCGCCGCTGTCGATGCCGGGCAACGGCGCCTTCACCAACGTCGATTCGCGGGTGAACCAGAACGGCAACTGGTTCGGCGTGGGCACGGTGTTTGTTTTCTGAGCTGCTGAATATTCAGAAAATGCAACGGAACTCACGATGCCCATTGCGATCTAGCTACCGGATCGCCAAGAAGCCACAGGAAAGCTAGATGAAGACCCTTAAAAACAGTGACAAGCCGCTTGCCTCGAAGCCGCTTCCCAGAATCGCGATCGCGATTGCGTTCGGTTTGCTGCTGGCCAGCTGCGGCGGTGGCGGCGTGGTGCCGTCCACCAGCGTCGCCACCACCCAGCAAAGCCGGACGCTGACGCCGGAATGGGCCGAATACACCTCGCGCAAGGCGGTGAACTATTCGCCGTTCCGCAGCAACAACCGCGACACCGAGACCGTCACCGCGGCCATGGTCAAGCAGGACATGGAGTTGCTCGTGATGGGCGACTTCCGGCTGATCCGCCTGTTCGACGCGTCCGACAACGTGGCTCGGCTGACGCTGCAGGTCATTCGCGACAACAACCTCGACATGAAGGTGCAGCTCGGCGCCTATGTCCAGAGCGACAGGTACGCGAGCGACGCCGACAAGCCCGGGGTCGCGGCCTTCAACAAGGCCGAACTCGCCCGCACCGTGGCGCTGGCGAATGAGTTCAAGAGCATCGTGCTGG
>JANOVJ010000523.1:0-28043 GCA_031417295.1 bacterium
CTTCTCGACCGACCTGGATGGCGCGCTGGCGCGAGGCGAAGTCGGCGCTGCCGACGCCATTGAGCTTGGGCCGGAACACGACATCGGCATCGCGCAGCTCCAGCGTGTTGATGCTCTTGCCCATGATGGCGAAGGTTTGCAGCAGCATGCGCATGGCGTCACCCGTGGCCTGGCCTTCAGGCGCGCTCGAGATGTCGATCGCCAGCACCAACTCGGCTCCCATCTGGCGCGCAAAACGCACCGGCACTGGCGAGACGAGCCCGCCGTCGACGTATTCGCGGCTGCCAATGCGCACCGGCTGGAACACCGCCGGCACGGCGCTCGACGCGCGCACCGCAACGCCGGGGTCTCCGACCTGGAACAGGATCGGCTGGCCGTTGTCGAGATCGGTCGCGACGATGCCCAGCGGCAGCTTCATCTGCTCGATGCTGCGCCCGCCGGTGTTGTCGCGCACGAACCGGGCGAGTGCCTCACCGCGAATCAAGCCGCGGCCGGGGAACGCCCAGTCGGTGATCGCCGATTCGTCCATCGCGTCGGCGAGCTGGCCCAGTTCGGCGCCGCTCTTGCCCGAGGCATAAAGTGCGGCGACCACACTGCCGGCCGAGGTGCCGACCACCAGCGCCGGGCGGATGCCGGCCTCTTCGAGCACCTGGATCACGCCGATGTGCGCAAACCCGCGCGCCGCGCCGCCGCCGAGCGCCAGGCCGATGCGGGGTGAGCGCAAGGCGGGCTTGGGCGGGACGGCGGGCGGCGCCTCGATGGCCGGTGGCGGCGCGGCCGCCGGGGGCTTGAGGGGCGCGGTCTGGCAGCCCGCGAGGACAACCAGGCCGGCCACCATCCAGGCTGGGCCGAGCCGCCGCCGTTCAGCGGTCACGGCCGGATCTCGCCGGTGCGAGGAGCGCGCGGGCTCGCAGGGGCCCGGAGTCCCTCCGGCGCACCGGTCTCGCCCGGCTCCGTCACTTGCATTTGCTGGCGCTGCAGGGCAGCGACGCTGACGGGTGAGCCGCTCGCCGGTTCGGCCGGCAGCAAGCTCGCGATGCGTTCGGCCATTCGCCGTGCCGCACCGCGGTGCTGGTTGGCAAACGCCAGGCAGCGTGCGGCCTGTTCGCTGCGCTGGAGCTCGCCGATCGGCTCGCAGGCCAGCGCGACCGCTTCGTCCATGCCCACCACGCGCCGCGCCGCGCCAGCGGCCTCGGCGAGCTCGGCCGCCTGGGCAAAGTTGAAAGTGTGCGGGCCCATCAGTACCGGGCAGCCGCAGGCAGCGGCCTCGATCAGGTTCTGCCCGCCCAGCGGGGCAAAGCTGCCACCGAGCAGCGCTACCTGTGCCAGCGCGTAGTAGGCCGGCATCTCACCCATCGAATCGCCGAGCCAGACGTCAACAGCCAACGCCTGCGGCGGCGGCAGATCGCCAACCCAGCCGCTGCGACGGGACAGGCCGAACCCGGCCGCCAGCACCAGTGCGGCGATCTCGTCGAAGCGCTGCGGGTGGCGCGGCACGATCAGCAAAAGCGGCCGCGGCTCGGGCCGGGCCTTCCACGCCGCGAGCAGCGCGGCTTCTTCACCCTCGCGGGTGCTGGTCGCAAGAACGACGGAGCGCGCCACCGCATCGCGCCAACGCCGGCCTAACGCCAGCAGCGCGGGCGCCGCCGTCATGTCGAACTTCAGGTTGCCGCAGACCTCGACCCGGTGCCCGCCCGCGGCGCGCAGGCGCACCGCATCGGCCTCGGTCTGCGCCAACACGAGAGCGACACTTTCGGCGGCCGGGCGCAGCACCCGGTGCACGCGCGCGCCGCGGCGCAGGCTGCGCTCGCTCAGCCGGGCGTTGGCCAGCACCATCGGTACGCCGGCCGCCTGCGCCGCGTGGAGCAGGTTCGGCCAGATCTCGGTCTCCATCAGCACCCCCAGGCGCGGCCGGTGCTGGGCGAAGAAGCGCCGCGTTGCGCCCGGGCTGTCCCAGGGCAGCCAGACCTGGCGGTCGCCGGGGTGGAGCAAGGCCGCGCCGGCCGCGCGCCCGGTCGCGGTGCCAATCGTCAGCAGCAGGCGCATCGCGGGGTCGATCTGGCGCAGCGCGTCGATCAGCGACGCCGCGGCCCGCGTTTCACCGAGCGACACGGCGTGGACCCAGAGCCAGCCCGACGCCTGTTGAGGCCCGCGATAGCGGCCGAAGCGCTCACCGATGGCCGCCTTGTACAGCGGCTCCTTGCGGCCGCGCCAGTGCAGCCGCAGCCACACCGCCGGGCTCAGCAGCGTGGTCAGCAAAGAGTAGACACCGCGCATCACGGCGCGTCCGTTGCCGCGCCGGCTGAGGCTGAGGCTGAGGCTGAGGCTGAGGCTGAGGCTGGGGCTGGGAACGCAGTTGAAGTCGCGGTTGAACTTGCGGCCGCCGCTTCGGGCCGCGCCGCCCAGGCCTGCTGCCACACGGCCCAGACCGCATCGGCCGACGGCGCTGCATCGCCGCCCACCGGCAACTGAAACGCGCTGCCGACTGGCCCGGCGCGCCAGACCCGCGGCTGGCTGAAAATCTGCACGTGGCACAGGCCGAGTGCCACCGCAAGGTGGCTCAAGCCCGAATCGACGCCGATCACGCCAACGCACCCGGCCATGCGCCGCGCCAGCGCGTCGAGTTGCATCGCCGGCAGCACGGCCACATCACCGCCGATCGCTGCGGCCAGCCGTTGCACCCGTTCTGCCTCGACGGCGCCGATCTGCGGCAGCACGACGCGCAGGCCTGCCCCGGCGAGACGGCGCCCGATGGCGATCCAGTCGGCCTCGGGCCACTAGTTGTCGCTGCGCGTCGTGCCGTGGGCGAGCAGCACGTCGCGGCCGTCGCTGAGCGGCGGCGCAAAGCGCCAATCGACCCGCGGCGGCGCTTCGGCAATGTCGTAGCTCAGCGCCCTCGCCGCGAGCAGCCGGTAGCGGCGCACCGCGTGGACGCGCCGATCCATCGCCACCGGCCGATCGACCATGAAGCGCACCGGCCATTCATAGCCGCACAGCTCGCTGCCGTTGGCGTAGGTGTAGCGGTGGCCGCCCGGGGCGAGGCGCGCCTGCCGCGCGACGAGGGCCGACTTGACGAGGCCCTGGCAGTCGATCACCGCGTCATAGGCTTCGAGCTGCAAGCCTGCCGCAAACGCCCGCCGCTCGCGTTGCATGCCCGCGCTGAAAAGCTGGCGCCGCCAACGCCGCAGCGCAATCGGCACGATGCGCTCGATGCCCAGGGCTTCAGCCAGCAGCGGCGCAAAGCCCTCCTCGATCACCCAATCGATCACGACGCCGTCGACATGGGTGCGCAGGTCGTGCACGAGCGGCAGCGCCTGCACCACGTCGCCGAGCGACGACATCTTGACGATCAGGACACGCAAGAAGCAGCCCGGCTCGACCCGACCTGGTTGGCGGTCAATGTGCGGCGGCGGCGAACTGCGCCTCGGGCTTCACCACGCGCAGCGCGGCCATGAACTCGGCCTCGATCCGGTGCAGGGCCTCGGCGGTGTGGCCCTCGAAGCGGAGCACAAGCACCGGCGTCGTGTTCGAGGCGCGGACAAGGCCGAAGCCGTCGTCGTACTCGGCGCGCAGGCCGTCGATGGTGACGATCTCGCGCGCGCCTGGAAACTTCGCGCTCGCCAGCAGCTTCTCGACGACGGCGCGCGGCTCGCCTTCGGTGCAGGGCACGTTCAATTCAGGCGTGGAAAAACTCGTCGGCAGCGCGTTCAGCACCGCGCTCGGGTCGGCACTGCGGGTCAGGATTTCGAGCAGCCGGGCTGCCGTGTACGTGGCGTCATCAAACCCATACCAGCGCTCGGCGAAGAAGATGTGGCCGCTCATCTCGCCGGCCAGCGGCGCGCCGGTTTCGCGCAGCTTGGCCTTGATCAGCGAGTGCCCGGTCTTCCACATCAGCGGCACGCCGCCCGCTTCGCGGATCGCGGGTGCGAGGCGCTGGGTGCACTTCACGTCGAAGATGATCGAGCCGCCCGGATGGCGCGAGAGCACGTCGCGCGCGAACAGCATCAACTGCCGGTCGGGGTAGATGATCTGGCCGTCTTTGGTGACGACGCCGAGTCGGTCGCCGTCGCCGTCGAAGGCGAGGCCGAGTTCGGCGTCGCCGGCCTGCACGGTGCGGATCAGGTCGGCCAGGTTGGCCGGCTGCGACGGGTCGGGGTGGTGGTTCGGGAAGTCGCCATCGACCTCGGAGTAAAGCTCCGTCACGTCGCAGCCGAGAGCGCGCAGGATGCCCGGGGCCGACGCGCCCGGAATGCCGTTGCCGCAATCGATGACGATCCTGATCGGGCGGGCCAATGTGCAGTCGCCGACGATGCGCTCACGGTACTCGGGCACGATGTCGAGGTTCATCGAGCGGCCGGCGCCGGCGGCATAGTCCTCGGCTTCGATGCGCTGCCGCAGGCCCTGGATCTCGTCGCCGTAGATCGCCTTGCCGGCGAGCACCATCTTGAAGCCGTTGTAGTCCTTCGGGTTGTGGCTGCCCGTGACCTGGATGCCGCTCGTGCAGCCGATGCGCGCGCGCGTCGCGGCGACGTAATAGACCATCGGCGTCGTCGTCGCGCCGAGGTCGATCACGTCGATGCCGCTGGCGAGCAAACCGCGCGCCAGTGCGGCCACGAGCGAAGGCCCGGAGAGCCGCCCGTCGCGGCCGACGGCGACCGCCTTTTCGCCCAACCGCAAGGCCTCGGTGCCGAAGGCGCGGCCGAGGTGTTCGGCGAGTGCGACATCCAGCGTGGCACCAACAACGCCGCGAATGTCGTAGGCCTTGAAGATCGATCCGTTCACCTTCACGCGGGTCCCTTTTTCTGGTGGATGGGCGATTGTAGGGAGGCCGTCTCGGCGCCCTTGTTCCGGACTGCAGGAACATGTCCGAAAACGGCGAGTCATCGCCCGCCAGGTGAACATAATCGTCGCATGGATCAGCCGCTCCGCCCTGCCCTCGACGCCGATGCCGCTTACCGCGCCCTGCTCGCCCGCGACGCCCGGCTCGACGGCCACCTCTTCGTTGGCGTCACCTCCACCGGCGTCTACTGCCGGCCGATCTGCCGTGTGCGCACGCCCAAGCGTGAGAACTGCCGCTTCTTCGACACGCCGGCGCAGGCCGAGGCTGCCGCGTTTCGGCCGTGCCTGAAGTGCCGGCCTGAGATCGCCCCCGGGCCTGGGTTCGCGTGGTCGGTGATGGACGCCTCCAGCACCCTCGCCCGCCAGGCGGCGCACTGGCTCGACGCCCACGCCCACGCCCACGAGAACCCGGACTCCGGCGTCGAAGCCACGAGCCTCGGTGCGCTGGCCCGCCACCTCGGCGTGAGCGACCGCCACCTGCGCCGCATCTTCGCCGCCGAGCACGGCGTGACGCCGCTGCAGTACGTGCAGACGCGCCGGCTGCTGCTCGCCAAACAGCTGCTCACCGACACGGCGATGGCTGTGACGCAGGTCGCGCATGCGAGCGGCTTTCGCAGCCTGCGCCGCTTCAATGCGGCCTTTGCCGGCAACTATCGCCTCAGCCCGACCGCTTGCAGGCGGTCGGGCCAACGGCCGCCACTCGACAGTCCGCAGGGACTGCCTCGGTCCGGCCTCAACCCGGGACGGCTGCGCCGCGAGGCCGTGGGCGACGCACCCGCGGCGGTCGATGTGTTGCGCGTCACGCTCGGGTTTCGTGAACCGCTCGCGCGCGAAGCCTTGCTGCGCTTCCTCGCGCAGCGCGCCATCCCCGGTGTCGAGCAGGTCGATGCCGGCGCGCTGCGGGTGCGGCGCACGGTGCGCCCCGGTGTGTTTGCGGCGCAGGGCGGCTGGCTGGAAGTGGTGTTTGTACCGGAGCGGCCGCAGGTGCATCTTTCTTGCTCGGCCTCGCTGAGCGCGGCATCGGGCACCTTGTTGCGCGCCGTCCGGCGCTGGCTCGACCTCGACGCCGACCCGCAGCGCATCGACACCGCACTGCAGGCACTGCTTGGCGAGGCGGGCCTGCGCCTACCGGGCGGGGTCGATGCGTTCGAGCTCGCGGTGCGCGCGGTGCTCGGCCAGCAGGTCACGGTGGCCGCGGCGCGGACGCTCGCGCGGCGGCTCGTCGAGCGCTTCGGTGAGCCGATCGAGACGCCGTGGCCCGAGCTCGGGCGCTGCTTTCCGGCGCCATCGACGCTGGCTGCTGTTGAAGTCCCCCAGATCGCCGAACTCGGCATCATCCGCACCCGCGCAGCGGCCATCATCGCGTTGGCATGGGCCTGGCCGGAGTTGCAGCCGCTGCTGCAGGCCCATGCGCCGGCCGGTCCGCTGATCGAACGGCTGCGCGCGGTGCCGGGCATCGGCCCATGGACGGCTCACTACGTCGCCATGCGCGCGCTGGGCTGGACCGACGCCTTCCCGCCCGGCGACGTGGCGCTGCTGAACGCGCTGGGCCTCGCCCGCGGTCCGCGCGCCGAGCGAGACGCCGAAGAGCGCTCGCAGGCCTGGCGCCCATGGCGTTCCTACGCCGTGCTCAAACTTTGGAACAGCCTGGAGAACCGACCATGAGCCTTGCCTCACTCGCCGCCGCCTGCACCGCGCAGGTCACCGTCAACACACCTCTCGGCGCGGTGCTGCTCGCGCGCACCGGCACCGGCCTCGCCGGGGCCTGGTTCGAGGGCCAGAAGGCGCACCCCGGCGCCCTCGCCGCGCCGCGTGCCGACGATGACCCGCTGCTTTGCGAAGCCGCTGCGCAACTCGGCGACTACTTCGCCGGCCGGCGCAGCCGATTCGATCTGCCGCTGGACCTGCTCGGCACCGCATTCCAGCGCCAGGTCTGGCAGGCGCTGCTCGGCATCGAGCGCGGGCGGACGACGAGCTACGGCGAGATCGCGCGCAGCATCGGCTCGCCGCAGGCGGTGCGCGCCGTCGGTGCGGCCGTCGGGCGCAACCCGGTCTCGGTGATCGTGCCCTGCCACCGCGTGCTGGGTGGCGACGGCAGCCTGACGGGCTACGCCGGCGGCCTGCATCGCAAGAGCGCGCTGTTGCGGCTCGAAGGCGTGGCCATGGCGCCCGCAGGGCCGGCCCAGCGCAGCGTGCGCGCCGCCGCGAGCGTGCCGCCGGGCCGCATCCACCCGGGCGCCCGCCCGTGAGGCCGCGCGACGGCGCCGAACTGCTCAGCCTGGCCGCCGTGTGGGGCAGCTCGTTCCTCTTCATGCGCCTGGGCGCAGCCGAGTTCGGGCCGGTCGCCGTCGCCGCGCTGCGCGTGGCCGGCGCGTCGCTGCTGCTCGTGCCGCTGCTCGCGGCGCACGGGCACGCGGCCGAGTTGCGCCGCCACTGGCGGCCGATCTTCGTCGTCGGCGTCATCAACTCGGCCTTGCCTTTTCTGTGCTTCGCCTATGCGCTGCTGTCGATCACGGCCGGGCTGTCGGCGATCTTCAACGCCACGGCGCCGCTGTTCGGGGCCTTCATCGCCTGGCTGTGGTTGAACGAGCGGCTGACGCGGCTGCGCGTCGCTGGCCTGGCGATCGGCTTCGCTGGCGTTGTCGGTTTGGCGTGGAGCAACGTCAACGGCGCGGCGAGCTTCAAGCCCGGCGGATCGGGCTTTGCCGTCGTCGCCTGCCTCGCCGCCGCGGCGATGTACGGCCTGGCCGCCAACTACACCCGGCAGCGCCTGGCCGGCGTCGCGCCACTGGCCATTGCGGCGGGCAGCCAGGTCGCGGCCACGGTGTTCCTGGCGGTGCCTGCCGTGCTGTGGTGGCCGGCCGTCGCGCCGTCGGCCACCGCATGGGGCGCGATGGCAATGCTGGCCTTCGCCTGCACCGGCATCGCCTACCTGATGTACTTTCGCCTGATCGCCCACATCGGCCCGGCCAACGCCATCGCCGTAACCTACCTGGTACCGCTGTTCGCGATGCTCTGGGGCGGGTGGTTCATGGGCGAAGCGGTGACGGCGGCGATGCTGGCCGGCGGCGCCGTGATCCTGCTCGGCATGGCGCTGGCGACGGGTATGGTGCGCAGGCCGGTAGCCGCGCTTGCAGCGTGATCGGCGCCGCAACGCGCCCGGTCACAATCCGCCTGCCCTGCGAACCGCCGCGGGCGCACGCAGAAAGCTCAACCTATGCCCATCCAGTGGTTCCCCGGCCACATGCACTCGACGAAGAAGGCCATCGCCGAGCGCCTGCCCGAGATCGACGTGGTGATCGAGTTGCTCGACGCGCGGCTGCCCGGCTCGAGCGCGAACCCGCTGCTGGCCGAGCTGACGCGGGGCAAGCCGGCGCTGAAGATCTTGAACAAGCAGGACCTGGCCGACCCGGACCTCACCGCGCAGTGGCTGGCCCACCACCAGGGGCAGCCGGGCACGAACGCGATCGGGCTCGATGCCAGCATCGCCGCCCCGGCACGGCAACTGATTGCCGCCTGCCGCGCGCTGGCGCCGCGGCGCGGCGGCATGGTCAAGCCGCTGCGGGTGCTGATCTGCGGCATCCCCAACGTCGGCAAGTCGACCCTGATCAACACGCTGCTCGGCCAGCGCGCGGCCAAGACGGGCGATGAGCCCGGCATCACCAAGACCGAACAGCAGATCGCGCTGGCCAGCGACTTCTACCTGTTCGACACCCCTGGCATGCTGTGGCCGCGCATCGTCGTCGAGCAGAGCGGCTACCACCTGGCGGCCAGCGGCGGCATCGGGCGCAATGCCTACGACGAGGAAGAGGTGGCCCTCGCCCTGCTGGCAAGCGTGCGCCCGCGCTACGCCAGCAGGCTGCAGGCGCGCTACAAGCTGAGCGACTTCGCGGCCGCGAGCGACACCGAGTTGCTGGCCGAAATCGCCCGCAAGCGCGGCGGCTTGCGGGCGGGCGGGCAGGTCAACCTGCAGAAGGCGGCCGAGATCGCGATCAACGACTTTCGCAGCGGTGCCTGGGGGCGGATCACGCTGGAGACGCCGGAGCAGTTCGGGCAGTGGTGGGCGGCTGGCGTGGCGCTGGAGGCGGAGCGGTTGGCCAGGCGCGCGGCGCGGGGCATGAAAGGGAAACCTCAGCCGGCGTTGAACGAGGGCCTGGCGGCTGACGAAGCAGGCCTGCCTGGCGCGAAGGGGCAGTGACCGTCTTGCCTCTCGGCAAGGCTTGCGCGCGCGGGGTGGCGCTGTCACGGAATCGAACTGCGAGCGGCGGCCTCGCGCGTCGGCATCATCTTCGACCACCAGCGGCTTCTTCGCTGCGCAGGCAGGTACGCAGTCGAGCGCCGGCTGCCAGTCGGGCCTGGCTGTCCCGCGCCAACGGCGCGAGTCGAACGGCCGCCGAGAGCTGCCGATCTGTCGCTCGGCATCGAAGGCATTCCCGCTGCTGCGGCAAGCAGACTTCAACCGTGCGCAGGCTGAGTCGCAGCCAAGTGCCGCCATAGACTCGCGACCCGTATTTTGCGAACACAACCCTCAAGGAGGCAGTGCGTGGCACTCACCAAATTCGGCTTCATCGTGACCGGAGACAGCTCTGTCCAGCATCAAGGCACATCCAGTTTCTCGATGAAGGTGGTGGGGGTGAAGCATGCCTCTGAGGGAGTCAATATCGCCAAGAAAATGGTCACCGAAGGAATCCAACTCATTGAGCTCTGCGGGGGCTTTGGTCCGGTTTGGGCCGGCAAGATCATCGAGGCCATCGACCATGCCGTACCGGTTGGGGTGGTCGCCTATGGTCCTGAGTCAATCGACTCCATGTATCGCTTGTTTGCCAGTCAGCACGTGCCGCTCCAGTCAGCGTTGGTGCACAAGGCTCCAGCCCGGCTCTTGCTTTGCAGCGCTGGCCGGATCGAACAGCGGCTGCGCCGCGGCGCCGATCAGGCATTGCAGCGTCTGTGTTGCCGCCGTGCGATAGCGCGGGCCGTTCGCCGCACCGCCGTGCAGCGCTTGCCACTGCTGAGCGCGCCAGAGCAGCGGTGCGAACCCCTGTTGCCGCGCCAGAAGCGCCGCCTGTTCGGCCAGTACCTGCAAGCCCGCAGCAGGCGCACCACCGAGTTGGCGAGCGCGCAGTTGCAGCAGCAGCGCCTCGACCAGCGGCTCGCGCAGGCCGGCGTGCTGAGCCCGCTCGGCCTGCTGCGCTGCAGCCGTTGCCGCATCGGACCACCGGCCCTCGGCCATTGCCGCCGCCACCTGCACACGCGCCAGGCGCACCTGGACCAGCGGGTGCTCGGTGCGCTCGGCCGCTGCCCGCAGACGCGCCAGCCAAGCCGGGCGCTGCGGCCGGCCTGTGGCCTGCGCAGCCAGCACCTGCGCCAGTACCAGCTGCGAAACCCGCAGCGGCTCCGGGCTCTCACGCAGCAGCGGCTCGGCCTGTTGCAGTGTTTCCAGTGCGGCCTCGCCGCGGCCGCATTGAAGTTGCAGCCTGGCGCGGCGAACCAGCGCCTCGGCCTCGAATCCAGGGCTGGCTTGCTCACGGGCCATCAGCAGCGCGCGCTCGAGCGCCGCATCGGCTTCGTCGTGGCGACCGGCACTGGTCAGCACCAGCCCGAGCACAAGCAGTGACAGCGTTTCGGTGTGGGCCACGCCAGACCAGCTTTGCAGGCTGCGCCGCGCCATGATCTCGGCCGCCTCGATGTGGCCCAGCGCCTGCAGCATGACCGCCAGGTCGTTCTCGATCGTCAGCCCGCCGCAGAAGTCGGGGTACTGTTCCAGCAAGCGCGCCAGCGCATCGTGAGCCGCCTGCACCTGGCCGCCGAACCAGTGAATCTGGCCTTCGAAGCTCAGCAGCGTGGGGCGCCGCGGCTCCGCCGCCCGCAGTTGCGCCAGCAAGGCCCATGCGCCGGGGATGTCGGGTTCGCGCATGGCCAGCTCGATCAGGACTTCGATCGCATCGACTCGTTCTTGCGGAGGCAACTGCGCCAACAGCTCGCGCAAGCGCCTTGCGTGACCGCGCGCCGCGGCAATGTCGCCAGCGAAAACACGGTTGTCCACCAGCGCGCTCAGTGCGCGGCCTTCAATCTGGCGCTGCAGCGCAGGGTCGGCCACTGCGCTCAGCTGCGCATGCACGGCCTCCAGCGCGGCGCGGCCTCGCGCCAGATCGTCGAACAGGTCGCAGGCGGCAAGCTCAAGCCGTGCCCGTAACGCCTGCGCAGCGTCGAGAGAGTCGGCGGCCACCTCATGCCAGAGCGCTCGGGCTTCGTCGAAACGGCCGCGCGCCTTGAGTTGCTCGGCGCCCCGGTGGCGCCAGGCCAACGCCGTCTGCGGCTCCAGGGCGGCACGCCAGTGATCGGCCACGGTCAGCGCGTCGGCGCCAGGCTGGGCCGCCAGCCACAGAGCCGCTTTGCGGTGCAGGCCGGCGCGACGCGGTTCGTCCAGGCCCGCCGCCACCGCCCCGCGGATGAGGTCGTGGCGGCAGACCAGCCCCGCAGACTCTTCGCGCAACATGCCGGCTGCCAGCGCCTGCGCGCAGGCCTGCGACCACGCGGCAGCGCCGGCTTCGGCGATCGGCGCATCGTCCGTGCCGGCCATCTGGCGCAGCGCCTCTGCCGGTGCGGCCTTCACAAACACCGCGGCGGCCTCGACCGCCCGACGCGCCTGAGCCGGTAGCTGGGCCATGCGCGCGCGCACCAGTTGGCCGACCCGCTCGAGCACGGGTCGGGTCGCGGCTTCGTCCTCGCCGGTCAGGCCCGCCGCGACCAGTTCGCCGAGCAGGAAAGGGTTGCCGCCACTGAGTGCGTGCAGGCGGTCCAGGCGCGCGGCGCCGAACTCGTCCTGCGGCCAGCGGGCCTGGCATGCCAGCGCCAGCGCCGCGCGGTCCAGCGCCGGTACGTCAAGCTCTTCGAGCCTTGCCACCGCGCGCAGCGATTGCAGCGCTTCTTGCAGCACCGGGCCGATCTCGTGCCGCCGCGCCGCCGCCCGCCAGCGCAGGCGGCCGCTGTAGGCCAGCAACAGCAGCCATTCCACCGTGGCCGCGTCGCACCATTGCAGGTCATCGATCAGCAGCACCGGGGTCAGCGCCTCGAACGCCCGCACGAGCGCCTCGACCTGCCGGGTCTTGGCCGTCAATGCGTCCAGCGGCGGCAAGGCTTCGTCGGGCGCCAGTTCGGGCAGCAGCCGTGCCAGGTCGAGCCGGTACGGGCGGGCCGGGTGGCCGGGCTGGCGCAAGGCCCGCTCCAGGGGCACGATGTGTTCGCGCAGCGTGTCCAGCAAGGGCCGGTAGGGCATGGCGTGCAGCCCTTCGAGCCCGCGCAGGCAAGGCGCTGCGGGGTAGGCCGCTGCCAACAGCGTCGTCTTGCCGGCCCCCGGGTCGCCCAACAGCAGCGTGGCAGGGGCCGAGCTGAGCCTCAGGCGCTGCATCTCCGCTGCGCGACCGGGCGGCGCCTCGGCGTCTGCGCCAGGGCCGCGCGGCAGGGCTTGGTGCCCGCCTTCAGCAAGCGCCTCGACCCGTGAAAGGGTGGAGTCGGCCGGGCCGGCCTGTCTGTTCGCGGGCTTGAGCGTGCCGTCGTTTCCCGTTGCTCGGCGATGTGCAGCCAACCAGTCGTCCTGCAATTGCTGGCCGGTCTGCTCGCACCACTCGGCGAAGCCCTCGTAGCCGGGCAGTCGCCAGCTCTGCAGCCACCGGCGCGGGCTCAGCCGGGCCAACGCCGCCGCATCGTTGGCCTGTTCCGCGGCTCGAAGCGCAGCCACATCGCTCGGCAGGACGAGCCGCAATCGGGAGCGTTCGGCCCGAAGCGAATCGGCCGTGCCCCAGGCTGCGAGCAGCTGGCGGCTGCGATGCAAGTTGATGCGCAAGCGGTGCAAGGCCGTGGCGTGCGCTTCGTCGGGCCAGAAGATAGCCGCCAGCGTTTGGCGATCCACCCAGCCGCCCTGGCACGCCAGCACCACCAGCAGCGCGGCGGGAACAAGCGGCGGCAGGTCGCGGTGGCTTTCGCCCTCGGGTGCCCAGCGCGGGTGCGTCAGCAGGTGAAGCATTGAGACGATTACACCGCGCCTTGGGTTGCGCGCGAACAAGCGCGCTCCAGTGAATGACCCGTGGGTTGAATGCCGGGCCGCCGGCCTGCCCTCGATGCCCACCGTGACGGACCGGCCGCGTGCGTTCAATCCGTTCGGATTTGAGCCCTTGACCGCAGGCCTACGGTATCTCGGTCTGGGCCTGGGCGTGGTTGTCGCTGAAGTTGCTGTCGAGCTCGGCCGCCGAGGCCCGGCCGCGCACGGTGAAGACACCCGCCGCGCTCGCGGCCTTCACATCGATCGAGAAACTGCGCTGTTCGTCCTTGGCCATGCTGCCCGCCTCGCAGATTGCCGACAGGCCCTTGATGAAGCAGCCTTGCCAGCCGGTGGTGGTGGCGATGATGAAGCCCGGTGGCAGGCTGAATTCGGCGCGCACCGAGGTCGCGGCACTCGGGCCCCGGTTGACCAGCTTGACGCCGTAGCTGAGCTGGCTCTCGGCCTCGGCGGTGGTCGGCGCGAGCAACGACAAGACCAGGTCCACCTTGGACTTCGCCGGTGGCCCCTCTTTCAGGTCGAGGCTGAGTGTGCCGGTCTGCGCCACCGTGCCATCCTGGATCTTGAAAGTGCTGAACGGGCTGGTCGATGAGAACTTCAGACTTCGGCGGCCCTCGGCATCGACCTGCAGCGGGCCCGAAAACCAGGGCGTGACAGTGGCCGAGAACGGGATGTTCAGCGCCTGCAAGAAGTCCTTGCGATCGAAGCTGAATGTCTGCGGCGACAGGTCGCTGCCGCTGCAGTCGCCCTTGGCTTGCGTGGCTGTCTGCCTGTCGGTGACTGACTGCTCGTTGAGGGTTCGCATCGATATCTCGTTCAAGCGCCAGGTGTCGCCAACGAAACTGAAGTCCAGATTACCGGCGTCTTGTGGCGCTTCGCGTCCCCGCGTGATGTCCTGCCGCGCTTGCACGCTGACCCAGGAGCACGGCGCGCGCTCGATCAGCGCCTTGCTGGTGGAACTGGCCTCGATGCTGGCCGTCACGGCCGGCCCGACCATGACCAGCCTGGCGGCGTCAGCTGTCTGCTCGACGGCCGTCGCCAGATTGACCGTTCTCACGCTTTGGCTCTGACCGCTGTCGGAGGCCGTGGCCGTGGTTTCCACAAAGCTCACCTGCATCTGGCCTGTGAGCAAGATCGGCACGACCTGTGCCTTGGCGAGCTCGAGGCTGAACGGGGTGGGCAGAACCGTGTCGACGAACAGAAAGAACTCGCCCCCGGGCCCTTCGCTGGCGGTGCCTTCGGCCACCCAGCCGAGGCTGGCGCTGAGCTGGCCCGGCGGCATCTCGGCGGTTGCCACCTCACGCGCCGGCCGCCCCGGCACGCCACGGAACACGCGCACCCGTTGCACGTTGTAGCCGACGAAGGGGAAATCGACCGTGGCCGGATCGAGCTCGATCTCGAAGTTGACCCGGCCGCCGTCGACCACCGTTGCGCGGTCGACGGTCATCGCGCCCTTGGGCGAGGTGCCCAGTGTCGAGCTGAGCTGCGTCTTGAGGGTCGAGAACTTGAACAGGCCCAGCTTCTGCAGCAGCTTGCGAAAGGCCGACTCGCCTGCCTTGTTGGTCGACCCGGCCGCCACTTCGATCAGGCGGATGAACTTGTAGTCTGAGCGGTAGTCCACATCGGCCGGCGCCACCTGGGTGGAGGGCGGCGCGAAGCTGCCCTCGAGCTTGACGCCGGCACGGGCCGTGACGACATCGGCGCGCAGGCTCGCGAGGAAGGTCGCGCCCATCTTCAGTTTGGCCTGGCCGTAGGCGAAGAGGGAGGCTTCGGAACGCAGGGCGCCAATGCCCGGCACCTTGAGAGTCGGGGTGAAGGTGGTGACGGGGTCGTAGTTGCGCACCACGTTGCATTCACCCGTCGAGCAATCCAGGCCCACTTCGAACGGCCCCTTGGACTCGGCCGTCACTTCCAGGCCCATCAGCGGCACCGATGCCTGTACCTCCATTTCGAACCCGCTGCCGGCCACCAGCTCGCCGCTGAGAATCACACCCACCCAGCCCGGAAACTTCACCAGCTTGTCGGTGAGCGCGACGTCACAGCCGACGCTCAGCAACCCGGCCGCGCTGAGCACAAGCGAAGACTTGATCTTGGTGCCCAGTTGCCCCGTGAGCAGGACCTTGCGCAAACCGACCTGCGCGTCGTAGTCCAGTTGCAGTTTCGGCTCGAATTTCAGGCTGAACTGGCTCGGCTGGGCCAGGGAAATGGGCAACTCCGGTGTGAGCAGAATGCATTCCAGCGGGCCCAGGTTGACGAACTTGGTTTCGGCGTTGGGGCGCGCCCGGCCGCCTTCGCCAGTGGCTGACAAAGCGCGTGCGCGGTCCTCACGCGGGTTCAAATCCAGGGCCGCGACAGGCTTGGGCGTGAAGACGTACTCGCCGTCCACCCGTGTCACGTCGTACAGCGCCGCCACCGCGGGCGGCACCTCGAGGGGCTGACGGGAGAGGTCGATCACCTCGTTGATCTGCGCGCTGCGCACCAGGCGCGACGGCCCCACCAGGCGCAGGCGCACCCGCACTGCGCTGCCTTCCGCCTGCGCGGCCAATACCTCGCCACCCACGCTTTTGCCTTCGCGGCCCAGCAGCAGGCTGCCCACGGCGGGCGGTGTGATGCCGGAGATCAGTACCTCGAAGGGGTTGTCCGGGTCGGGCGCGGCAGCGGCGTCCACAGCGACGGGGTCGCTCACGATCTGCTTGTCGTCTATCAGCAGCACACCTGGCGCCATCTCGACCACGCTGACCAGCACCGGCACGGCTTCAACGCCATCGGACTCGACGATGACCTGGGTGCCGCCCACCGGCAGCAGTGCCTCGACCTGGCCGGCGGTGTCGACCCTCACTTGCTCGGGCCGCGTCGAACGCCAGGTCACACGGGGCTGAATCTCGCGTCCGTCGGCATCGAAGGCGCGCACGCTGAGCGCGCGGCGCTCGCCCGAGGCAATCAGCATCAGTGCCGCGGGCTCAACCTCGAGCCGGGCAGCCTTGCCTTCGGGCAGTGCGGCCGGATCGGGCGGTGTGTTGCCGGAGGCCGCGTCTCCGCCACCGCATGCCCCCAGTGTCGCCGCCACAAGAGCGACGATCAGCGCCCGCGCGGTGCTGTGCAACGAATCGATCAGGGTTTGCATGGTCACGTCTCCGGGGCCTGGTTGATTTCAGTCTGCCAGGGCACCGTCTCAGCACCGTCTCAGCACCGCCAGCCTCGGCGTTACCTGGGTCCATGCGCCGAGGGTGGGCGAAAGCGCCGGGCTCGATCTGCCCGGTACGCTCGATTCGGCTCGACCGGAACCAACCGCCAGCCCTGGCTGCCAGTGGTGAGCCGACGGGTGCGCGTTGGGGTCATGCGGCCGCCCCCGGCGCTGCGCCTGCCGCGAGCGCCCGGCGTGGCAAGGCTTTCCCGCAAGACCCGGGCTTCACGATCGATCTCTGGCATGGCCTGCACGGCAGCGCGGCCTTCCCGACGCTCGACGTCTTCGACGCGCCTGCCGCACCGGCCGTTCTGCCGGCGTAATCGCGGGCCGCGACGCCGTCGATTCAGCCCAACCCGTCAGCGCCCGCTGTCCATGCGTCGCGCAGCTCGCGCTTCAGCACCTTGCCGATCGCACTTCGCGGCAGCGCCCCGACACAGCGCAGCGCACTCAGCCGCTGCGTCTTGCCGAGCTGGGCATTGGCCCAGGCCATGATCTCGGCGCCGGTCTCGGCCGCATCAGCGGCCCGCACCACAAACGCCACCGGCGTCTCGCCCCATTGCGCCGATGGCACGCCGACCACGGCCACGTCAACCACTGCGGCGTGGCCGCGCAACACCGCCTCCAGGTCACTCGGGTAGACGTTGAACCCGCCGCTGATGATCATGTCTTTCTTGCGATCGAACAGCGTGAGGAACCCGTCGGCGTCGAAGCGGCCGATGTCGCCGGTGCGGATGTAGCGCTGCCCTGCCCCGTCGAACCATTCGGCCTCGGCCGTCTTCTCGGGCTGATGGTGGTAGCCGGTCATCATCGAACCCGACCGGCCGACCACTTCCCCGGCCTCGCCGCGCGGCACTTCGCGGCCCTGCTCGTCGATCAGGCGCACATCGTGGCCCTCGGCCGGCTGGCCCACGGTGTGGAGCTTGTCGGGGTGCAGGTGCGCCGCGAGGATGCAACTGCCGCCCCCTTCGGTCATGCCGTAGAACTCGACCAGCCCGCCCGGCCAGCGGCGCAGCACCTCGGCCTTCAGCGCGGCGTGGAACGGCGCGCTGGTGCAGAACTTGTACTCGAACGACGACAGGTCGTGCGCGTCGAAGCCGGGCAGCGCCATCAGCCGCTGGTATTGCACCGGCACCAGCATCGTGTGCGTGGCGCGGTGGCGTTCGGCGAGCCGCAGGTACTCGGCGCTGTCGAACTTCGCCATCAGCACGACGCAGCCGCCAGCGGCGATGGTCGGGAAGAAAACGACCAGCGTCGTGTTCGAGTACAGCGGCGTGGCCAGCAGCGTGACGCCTGCCGCCGAATAGCCGAACTTGTCGGCCCGCTGCACATGGGCCCAGCGCATCGCATGCGGTTGCACGATGCCCTTGGGCGTGCCGGTCGTGCCTGAGGAATAGATGATGTTGAACGGCCATTGCGGGTCGGTCTCGACCGGCGTTGGCCGCGCTCCCTCGGGCGCGAGCCAACCGGCCAGCGCAAGGCCGGCGGCCGAGCCGTCGAGCGCGACGCGCTGCACGGCCGGGGCCAGCGCCGCGCCGTCAAAGGCCGCTGCGGTGGTCGCGTCAACGAAGATGTGGCGCGCGCCGGCATCGGCCACCATCGCTGCCAGTTGCGCCGCTGTCGAACCGGGCGCGAGCGGCGCCACCGCGACACCTGCGCGCAGCGCACCGAGGAAGATGGCGGCGTACTCGATCGACGCCGCCGCGCAGACGGCGATCGCGTTGCACGGCAGGAGCCCGCCGCGCTGCAGCGCGGCGGCCACGCGGTCCATCAGCGCGTCGAGTTCGGCGTAGCTGAGGCGGCGTTCGCCCTGGATCAGCGCCGGGCGCTCAGGCGCTCGGGCGGCGTGCTCGCGCACCAGATCGGCAATGGCGCGAAAACGCAGTGTCAGCGGAGGTTCACTTGTACTCAACTGATGTCATCGCCAAACGGCGGCGGCGCTTCCATGGCGATGCCACCCTAGCCTCGGGCCGCGTTGGCCAGCGCGCGGCCGACCTCGATCAGCCCTTGCGCCGAGCCGCTCTCGGGCACCGTCTCGCCGTCGCGGCCGGTCACCGCCGCGAGCTGCGCCGCCAGCCGCTCGGGCGCGTTGGCGCCGCCACCGATCCACGCGCCTGGCGTGAGCGTGATGTGCGCCGCCTCGAAGCTGCCGGCACCGGCGCACAGGATGGTCCGGTTCGGTGCCTCCTGCGACGCCAGCACCAGCATCGCCGGCACGACGGCCTCGGGCTTCAGCGCATCGAGCACGGCCTCGGTCATCAGGTCTTGCGTCATCCGCGTGGCGGCCGTCGGCGCGAGACAGTTGACGCGGATGTCGTTCTTCGCGCCCTCGATCGAGAGCGTCTGCATCAGGCCGACGAGCGCCATCTTTGCCGCGCCGTAGTTGGCCTGGCCGAAGTTGCCGTAGAGGCCGCTTGACGAGGTGGTCATCACGATCCGGCCGTACTTCTGCGCCACCATGATCGGCCAGACGGCCTGGGTGCAGTGCACCGCGCCCATCAGGTGCACGTCGACGACGAGGCGAAAGTCGGCCAGCGTCATCTTGGCGAAGCTCTTGTCGCGCAGGATGCCGGCGTTGTTGACCAGGATGTCGACCCGGCCCCACGCCGCCATCGCCTGCGCGACCATCGCGCTGACGGCCTCGGCATCGGTCACCGAGGCGCCGTTGGCGATGGCTTCGCCGCCGGCCTGCACGATCTCTTGGACCACGGCTTCGGCCGCGCTGACCGAGCCGCCGGAGCCGTCGCGCGCGCCGCCGAGATCGTTGACGACAACGCGCGCGCCACGCGCCGCGAGGGCCAAGGCATGGAGCCGGCCGAGGCCGCCGCCAGCGCCTGTCACGATGGCGACACGGCCCTTGAAATCGATGCTCATCGAGGGTTTCCTGTTCTGTGTTCGGTCAACGGCGCCCCGCGGCCGGCCGAGCCGGCCGTTCCCCGCGGGGATCTGAGTCGCCCGGCGAAGCCGGATCTACTCAGGAGTTCGTGGAAGAATCCACCCGGCAAAGCCAAGCCGCACCGATCATATGTTCACCGGAGCCTGCCCATGACCCTGTTCGATCTCACCGGCAAGGTGGCCGTCGTCACGGGCTCGTCGCGCGGCATCGGCCGGGCGATTGCCGAACGGCTGGCCGAGCATGGGGCGAAGGTGGTGGTCTCTTCGCGCAAGCAGGACGCTTGCGACGCGGTGGCCGCCGGTATCGACGCCGCGCGCGGTGCGGGAACGGCGCTTGCGGTAGCGGCCAACATCTCGCGCAAGGAAGACCTGGCCGCGCTGGTGGCGCGCACCCATGCTCACTTCGGCCGGATCGACATCCTCGTCTGCAATGCGGCCTCGAACCCGTACTACGGGCCGATGGCCGGCATCGCCGACGAGCAGTTCCGCAAGATCCTCGACAACAACGTCGTCGCCAACCACTGGCTGATCTCGATGGCCGCGCCGCAGATGATCGAGCGCCGGGACGGCGCGATCGTGATCGTCTCGTCGATCGGCGGGCTGCGCGGCTCGCCGGTGCTGGGCGCGTATTGCATCTCGAAGGCGGCCGATTTGCAGCTCGCGCGCAACCTGGCGGTCGAGTACGGACCGCACAACGTGCGCATCAACTGCATCGCGCCCGGGCTCATCAAGACCGACTTCGCGAAGGCGCTGTGGAGCGACCCGGAAACGCTGCGCCAGGCCACGGCCACAACGCCGCTGCGGCGCATCGGCGCGCCGGATGAGATTGCCGGCGCTGCGGTATTCCTCGCCTCGCCGGCGGGCAGCTTCATGACCGGCCAGGTCATCGTCGTCGATGGCGGGGCCACCGTTTGAGCGAGAAGCCCATGAGTACCGCGACCACCGAACTCGACACCTTCCGCCACGAAACCCGCGCCTGGTTGGAGGCGAACTGCCCGCCCGAGATGCGCCGCCCGGTGGGCAACGAAGACGACGTTTGCTGGGGCGGACGCCACTTCAATTTCCAGAGCGAAGCGCAACGCCTGTGGATGCAGCGCATGGCCGAGCGCGGCTGGACGGTGCCGGCCTGGCCGCGCGCATACGGTGGCGGCGGCTTGGCCAAGGACGAGGTGAAAGTGCTGAAGGCCGAGATGCGCGCGCTCGGCTGCCGCTCGCCGCTCGACAGCTTCGGCATCTGGATGCTCGGCCCGGCGTTGCTCCAGTTCGGCTCCGAGGCGCAGAAGATCGAACACCTGACGAAGATCGCCCGCGGCGAGATCCGCTGGTGCCAGGGCTACTCGGAACCCGGCGCGGGCTCCGACCTGGCCGCGCTGCAAACCCGCGCCGAGGTGCATGACGATCACTTCGTCGTCAACGGCCAGAAAATCTGGACTTCGTACGCCGACAAGGCCGACTGGATCTTCTGCCTCGTGCGCACCGACTTCGGCGCGAAGAAGCACACCGGCATCAGCTTCATCCTGTTCGACATGGCGAGCCCGGGCGTTTCGACGCGGCCGATCCTGCTGATCTCGGGCAAGTCGCCGTTCTGCGAGACCTTCTTCGACGACGTGCGCGTGCCGCGCGCCAACCTCGTTGGCGAGTTGAACGCCGGCTGGACGATCGCCAAATACCTGCTGACGCACGAACGCGAAATGATCGGCGGCCTGCTCGACAGCCGGACCACGAAGGCGCTCGGCCGCTTTGCCGCCGATACCGTTGGTCTGGATGCACAAGGCCGGCTGCTCGATGCTGGCCTGCGCAGCCAGATCGCGTCCTTCGAGATCGACGAACTGGCGTTTCGCAGCCTGCTCGAACGCACCGGCGACCGCGCCCGCATCGGCCAGGGCGATCCGGCGTTCTCGTCGGCATTGAAGTACTGCGGTGCGGAGTTGAACAAGCGGCGCTACGAGCTGATGGTCTCCGCCGCCGGTTCCGACGGGCTGGAGTGGGAAGGCGAACGCTCGCGCGACGGCGCACTCGCGCGAAGCTGGCTGCGCAGCAAGGGCAACTCGATCGAGGGCGGCACGAGCGAGGTGCAGTTGAACATCGTTGCCAAACGCATCCTTGGCCTGCCTGGAGCCTGACCGATGGCACTCCTCCTGAGCGGCGAACAAGAGATGCTGCGCGACAGCGCATTCGCTTTCGTGAGCGAGAACGCGCCGGTTGCGCACCTGCGCAAGCTACGCGACGGCCGCGACGCCACCGGCTTCAGCCGCGATCTGTGGCGGCGCTTCGGCGAGTTGGGCTTTGCCGCGACGCTGGTGCCTGAGGCGCATGGCGGGATCGGTCTCGGCGCGGTCGAGGCCGGCGCGATCGGCGAGGCACTGGCACACACGCTCGCGTCGTCGCCGTTCTTCTCGACCGCCGTGCTGGCCGCACGCGCGTTGGCGCTTGCCGGCACGGCGGAGCAGCAGGCGCGCTGGCTTCCGGCCATCGCGTCGGCCGGGGCGGTGATCGCGCTCGCGGTGGACGAATCGTCCCGCCATCGGCCAGGGGCGATCGCCACCACCGCCACGCCAGACGGCGCGGGCTTCGTGCTGAACGGTGCAAAGGCGTTCGTCGTCGACGGCCACGTGGCCGATCGCCTGATCGTCGTCGCGCGGATAGCGGATGGCACGTCGAGCCTCTTTCTTGTCGATCCGAAGGCGGCCGGTATTGCCGTAGAACGCACCGCGATGGTCGATTCACACAACGCGGCGCGGCTGCGGCTGGCGTCGGTGCGCGTCGAGCGCGATGCGCTGCTCAGTGGCGGCACGGGCGAGGTGCTGGAACACGTGCTCGACCTCGGCCGCAGCGTGATTTCAGCGCAATTGCTCGGCATCGCCGACGAGGTGTTCACGCGAACGCTCGCCTACCTGAAGGAGCGCAAGCAGTTCGACCGCATCGTCGGCGAGTTCCAGGCTCTGCAGCACCGTATGGCCAGGCTGTACTGCGACATCGAGCTGACGCGCGCGCTGCTGCTGCGCGCCCAACAGGCGCTCGATGCCGACCCGGCGCGGGCGCGCAGCCTGGTCTCTGCCGCCAAGGCGCTCGCCTGCACCACGGCCGATCTGGCGGTTCGCGAGGGCGTGCAGTTGCACGGCGGCATGGGCATGACCGATGCCTTCGACCTCGGCCTGTTCATGAAGCGCGCGCGAACCTTGCAGGAACTGTTCGGCGATGCGCACTTTCATGCCGACCGCTTTGCCACGTTGAACGCTTACTGAACGGCGCGCAGCGGCACCCCGCGGCGCCCCACTGCGCACCACCCCCCGGAGCCCCCATGAACCAGAACGCCCGCGCCGTCATCTGCCGCAGCCTGAATGAACCGGTCGTCGTCGAAGACATCGTCGTCGAGGCGCCGCGGCGCAACGAGGTGATGATCAAACTGGCCGCCTGCGGCGTCTGCCACAGCGACCTTTCGGCCACCAATGGCACGATCCCGTTCCCGCCGCCGCTCGTGCTCGGCCACGAAGGCGCGGGCACGGTGGTGCAGGTGGGCGAAGGCGTTGCCGAGTTCGCCATCGGCGACGCGGCCATCAGCTCGTTCGTCAACATGTGCGGCAAGTGCCGCTACTGCGTGACCGGTCGGCCGCAGTTGTGTGACCAGGCGGGCAAGTCGCTGTTCACGCTGCCCGACGGCAGCGTGCGCACGCGCGACGCGGCCGGCCAGCCGCTCAACGTCTTCAGCGGCTGCGGCGTCATGGCCGAGTACGCGACGCTGCACGTCGACAACCTCGTGAAGGTCGACCACAGCGTGCCGCTCGATCGCTGCGCGCTCGTGGGCTGCGGCGTGATGACGGGTTTCGGCGCGGCCTGCAACACGGCCAAGGTGGTGCCGGGCTCGATCGCGGTCGTGTTCGGTGCCGGTGGTGTGGGGCTGAACGCGATCCAGGGCTGCGCCTTGAGCGGCGCTTCGATGATCGTTGCCGTCGACACCAGCGACGCGAAGCTGGAGCTCGCCCGTGTCTTCGGCGCTACCCACACGCTCAACGTCACAGGCGAGGAAAACGTGGTCCGCGCATTGCGCCAGATCACCGGTGGCGGCGCCGACTATGCCTTCGAGTGCGTCGGCTTCGGCAGCGTGATGGCGCAGGCCTACGGCGCGCTGCGCAAGGGCGGCACCGCGGTGATGGTGGGCGTGGCGGGCCACAAGGACACGACAACCATCCGCACCGCGACACTGACGTTCGAGGAAAAGACGCTCACCGGCAGCATGTTCGGCTCGGCCCGCCCGCGCGAAGATTTTCCGCGCCTGCTCTCGCTGTACAAGGCCGGCCGGCTCAAGCTCGACGAGTTGATCACCCGCCGCTACCGCATCGATGAGGCGCCCGAGGCCTTTGCCGACCTCGCCAGCGGGCGCAATGCGCGGGGCGTGATCATGTTCGACTGAATCGACCGGGCCAGGGCGCTTCGGCGGGCGTGGTTGCGCCGTGCCACCGCGCGGCGGCAGAATGCAGCCGCAACCCACTTCAGGCCACCGCCATGACGCCACCCGACCCTTCCCGCCGTCGCCTCGCGCAAGCCGCGGTGGCGCTTGCTGCCGCGCCCTGGCTCTCGTCCTGCATCCTCGACGGCCTGTCGCCGGTGGTGGTGGCCGACTATGAAGCTGCGGTCAATGAAGTCATTGCCAGCTACCGGCTGCCTGGCGTGCTGGCCGCCGTGCGCAACCCGGGCCAGACGCAATGGACGCGGGCCTTCGGCAAGGCCAACCTGGCGCGCGGCACGGCGCTTTCGACGGCCAGCGTGTTCCCGATCCGCAGCATCACCAAGTCGTTCACGGTCACGCTGCTGCTGCAACTGGTGCGCGACGGCGCGATCGCGCTCGACCACACCATCGACCGCTACATCGCGGGTGTGCCGAACGGCAGCCTGATCAAGCTCTCCGACCTGGCCGGCATGCAGAGCGGGCTGGTCGACTATTCGGCGCAACAGGGCTTTCGCGATCTCTTCGCGGCCAATCCGCTGCGCCTCTGGACCGAACGCCAGTTGGTCGACTATGCACTGGCTGTCCCGCCGCTGGTCCTGCCCGGCGCGCAGTACAAGTACAGCAACACGAACACGGTGCTGCTCGGGATGTTGATCGCGAACGTCGACGCGCAGCCACTGGCCGGTGTGATGGCGGCGCGCATCTTCGGCCCGCTGGCGCTGGCAAACACCACCTACCCGTCGCTCGCCACGCTGGCCGACCCGCACCCGACGCCGTACTCGATCAACGCCGACACCCTGCTGGCCACCGAGGCGCCGCTGATCAGCCCGACCGCGCTGGCCGGTTCTGGCGCCATCACTTCGTCGCTTGCCGACCTGTTGACCTGGGGCGACGAGCTCGGCAACGGCAGCCTGATCGGGGCCCCGCTGCAGGCGCTGCGCAAGAGCACGTCGCGCCTCGTCACCAACGGGCCCGAGTACACGCGCTACGGCCTCGGCATCGGGCAGATCGGCAACTGGTGGGGCCACACCGGCAGCGGCATCGGGTTTCAGGTCGCCACCATGAACAACCCGCTCAGCAAGGCCACGATCGCGGTGATGGTCAACGCCACACCCGACGGCGGGCGGGCCGACCTGAACTACGCGCAGGTCGTGTTCGAGGCGCTGGCGGCGGTGGTCGAATCGAGCTGAACGGCCACTGCTGACACGCGAAGCCGGCTCCGGCTGCCACGCCCACGGCCCCCGGAGATCGGGGGGGCTGAGGCACCGCGACGGCTCCTAGAATCGGGCTTCACAATCGCACTCGGGCCCATTGTGTCGACGGACTCGAAGCTCAGCGTTTCTGCCCACCGCGTTGCTCCTGCGCCCATCGCATCGGTCGCGGCGGGTGCCGTTTTCGCCGAGCCGGCCGCGGGGCGGTGGCAGGTCCGGCTGCTCGGCGGCCTGCTTCTCAGCGACGGCCTTGAACACTTCACCCGCCTGCCCAGCCGCGCCGCCACGGTGCTGCTGGCGCGGCTGGCCTTGCAACCCGAGCGCGCCCATGCGCGTGAAGAGCTGGTCGAGCTGCTGTGGCCCGGGGTCGCGCTCGACGTCGGCCGCAACCGCCTGCGCCAGACGCTGTCGGTGCTGAAGGCCCTGCTCGAACCGCCCTCGCGCGTGGCCGCGCCGGTGCTGTTGGCGGACCGGCTCAGCATCCGCGTTGCCGCCAACGCGCTGGCCTGCGACGCCCGCGAATTCGAGCGCCTGGTGCGGGCTGGCCAGCCGGCGCTTGCGCTCGTGCTCTACCGCGGCGAGTTGTTGCCTGGCTTCTACGACGAGTGGGTGGCCGACGAGCGGACGCGGCTGGCGGCGCTGTTCGATCGGATCGAAGGCTTCGCCACCGTGGCGTCAGACGCGGCGCCAGATGCTTCCGCGCGCCGACGTGTCGTATCGCCCGTGCCGACGCCGGCGCCGACATTGGGGTTGGCATCGACAGGGGCGCCGGTGCACGGCATGCCCGGCACGACGCTGCCGAACTACCTGACCCGATTTTTCGGCGCCGACGAACAGGCGGTGCGGCTGCGCGGGCAGGTGCTGGCGCATCGGCTGGTCACGCTGGTCGGCCCCGGCGGCAGCGGCAAGACGCGCCTCGCGGTGGAGCTGGCGCACGGCCTGCGTGAGCCGATGCCGTGGCAGCCCGCGCCCGGCGACGCTGCCCTCCCGTTCGACCTGGTGGTCTTCGTGCCCTGGGTCCAGTGCACCACCGGCGCGCAGGCGCTCGACGCGCTGCTTGCCGCGCTGCAGATCAAGCCCCAGGGCAGCGACGCGCTGTGGCTGCTGGCCCAGGCGCTGGCGGGCCGGCGCGTGCTGCTGGTGCTCGACAACGCCGAGCAGATGCGCGCCGAGGCAGCACGCATCGCCGGCGAGCTGACGGCGCGCCTGCCCCGGCTGCACCTGCTCGTGACCTCTCGCCACGCGCTGGAGCTTGACGGTGAACGAGAGTTCGCCGTCAGTGCGCTCGAGCTGCCAACGCCAGCGACCCCGCTCGAGGAAGCCGCCGCCAACCCGGCGCTGGCGCTGTTCGTCGACCGCGCCCGTGCGGTACGGGCTGACTTCCATCTGTCTGCGCACAACCTGGCGCCGATGATCGAGCTGGTGCGGGTGCTCGACGGCATGCCGCTCGCCATCGAGCTCGCCGCGGCGCGGGTGCGCGGCTTTGCGCTGGCCGAGATGGTGGCGCTGCTGCGCGCTCCCGCCGGCCCCGGCACGCCAGGGCTGGATTTGCTGGCGCGCAGCGGCCCGCGCGGCGGGCTCGACCCACGCCATGCGTCGATGCAGCGCGTGATCGACTGGAGCTGGGCCCAGCTCGCACCGGAGTCGGCACAGTTGCTGAGCGCGTTGACGGTCTTTCACGGCGGCTTTGGCGTCGAGGCGGTGGCCTCGGTCTGCGCCGGCGCTCGGCCGCTGACAGCGGCCGCAGCGCATCTGCTGCTCGACGCGCTGCGCGCCCATTCGCTGCTGCGTGTGCACGCGGGCGACGCCAGCCCGGTGCGGTTTTCGGTCTCCGAGCCGATCCGCGAATTCGCCGCGGCGCGGCTGGCCGAACCGCGCGCCCGCGCGCTGCGCGCCGCCCACCGCGCCTGGCTGATGCGCTGGGCTGCAGGGCTGGGCGTGTCGCCGTCGCTGCCGGCGGTGCACGCGGAAATGGCCAACCTGCTGGCCGCCTTCAGCGGCGCAGTGGCCGACGGTGTGCCCGACGAGGCCCTGCGCCTGGTGGTCGCACTGCGGGGGCCGCTGAACGACGTCTCGCTGCCCAGCGGTGCACTGGCGGCGCTGACCCGGGCACTGGCGCAGGTGCAAGACCAGGCGCTGAAAAGCCGCGCCAGCACGCTGCTCGGGGTGCTGAGCTTTCATGCCGGCCAGGGCGCCGAGGCGGTGGCACTGGTGGCCCGGGCGTTGCTACTGGCCGGCGCCGACCCGGCCTTGCGCAGCGCCGCGCTGCACGCCGATGCAACGGTGCGCTGGCGTGCCGACCGCAATGCCGAGGGCCTGATCGAGCAGATCGATGAAGCCCAGGCGCTGGCCGAAAGCCAGCCCGATCTCGAACTGCTGGCAAGCATCAGCGCGCTGCGTGCCTACATTGCCAACGTGCGCGACCGCGACCATGCGCGGGGCGAGGCGCTGCACCGGCAGGCGCTCCAGATCTGGGAGCGCAGCGGCAACCTGCAGGCCATCAACAGCGGGCGCTACAACCTGGCGATCTGCGCCTTCAATGGCCACCGCTACGCCGAGGCGCTGCTGCAGCTCGACCCCGTTTGCGCAACCGCGCTGGCGCAGGCCGACTGGCAGCAGCTCAGCCAGGCCCACAACGTGCGCGGCAATGCGTTGGCGGCGTTGCGGCGCTGGCCGGAGGCGGTGGCGGCCTATCGCGACTCGGTCCGCACCTCGTGGGGCACGACCGAACTCCACGCCCTCGCCTACGGCTTGTGGAATATCCCGCGCTCGCTGGCGCATGTGGGCCGGCCCGAGGCGGCCGCGCGCGTGATGGGCTTTGCGGCAAACCTCTGGCGGTCTCACTTCGGCGCGCTGGCCGCGAGCGACCGGGCCGACGTGAAGCGGGTTCAGCGCCTTGTGGCGGTGCAGACCGGCCCGGCGCGGCGCGTGGCGCTGTGGGCCGAGGGCGAGCGGTTGTCACTCGCCGAAGCGGTAGGCCTGGTGCTGATGCCGGGCGACCGCTGAGTGTTGACGACCCCAAGATGCCTTCGGCATCGTCATCCCGCTTGCGGGCCAAGGGGAGGTCAGGCCGCTTGGGGCGGCCCGGCGCGGCCTGCTCATTGACGGCCCCAAGATGCCTTCGGCATCGTCATCCCGCTTGCGGGCCAAGGGGAGGTCAGGCCGTTTGGGGCGGCCCGGCGCGGCCTGCTCAGCCGGGCTGCGCTGGGAGCGGAATCACGAGCACCTTGTCGACCCGCTTGCCGTCGAGATCGACCACCTCGAAGCGCCAGCCGTCCCAGTCCACCGTGTCGGCCGTCTGCGGCAGGCGGCCGAGCAGCAGCATGACCATCCCGGCCAGGGTGTTGTAGCGGCCGCGGTCTTCCTCGGGCAGCTCTTTCACGTTCAGCCGGTCTTTCAACTCGGGCACCG
>JANOVJ010000524.1:0-2634 GCA_031417295.1 bacterium
AGATCGTGCGGTCGCGACAGGCCCTCGTGGTGAACAGCGCCGGGGAGCTGGCCGCCGCGGGTATGACGGTCATGCCTGGCACCGACCAGCCCCTCTCGGTGATCAAGGTGCCCGTCATCGCCAGCGACCGCGTGCTCGGCATCATCGACATGGAAGACCACCTGCGCGAGAACGCCTATGGCGAGGCCGAGGTGCGGCTGCTGACGACCATCGCTTCGAGCCTGGGCATGGCGCTCGAAGCCGCCCGCCTGTTCGGCGAAACCCAGCGCCTGCTGAAGGAAACCGAGCAGCGCGCGGCCGAGATGGCGGTGATCAACAGCATCCAGCAGGGCATCGCCGGCTCGCTGGACTTCCAGGCCATCGTCGACCTGGTGGGCGACAAGCTGCTCGAGGTGCTGCGCACGCAGGACCTGGGCATCACCTGGTACGACACGCGGGCCAAGGTGGCACACACGCTGTACTTCTACGAGCATGGTCAAAGGATTTCGATTCAGCCGACGCCGATGCGCGCCGGCGGGATCGGCGAGCGCCTGATCGCCACGCGCCAGCCGGTGATCCTCAACAGCGTTGCCGAGGCGATCGCTACGGGGGTCGGTCTGGTGCCTGGCACCGACCAGTCCAAGTCTGGCGCCTTCATCCCGATCATCGCAAGCGACCGCGTGCTGGGCGACCTGAGCGTCGAGAACCACGAACGCGAGGGCGCCTTCGGCGAGTCCGAAATCCGCCTGCTGCAAACCATCGCCTCGGCGATGGGCGTGGCGCTGGAAAACGCCCGCCTGTTCGACGAAACCCAGCGCCTGCTGAAGGAAACCGAGGCGCGCGCGGCCGAGCTGGCGATCATCAACAGCGTGCAGCAGGCGCTGGCCGCCGAGCTGAACATGCAGGGCATCTACGACGCGGTGGGCGACAAGATCCGCGAAATCTACGGCAAGGCGGACCTGGACATCCGCATCTTCGACCTCCGGGCCGGCCGGGTGCACTTCCCCTTCGTCTACGACCATGGCGAGCGCATCCAGGTCGAGGCCCAGCCGCTGACGGAGCGCGGCATGGCGGCCCATGTGCGGCGCACGCTCAAGGCGCTGGTGATCAACGAGAACATGGCCGCGGCGATGACCGAGCACGGTTCGACCTTGATCCCGGGCACCGCGGCGGAGAAGTCGGCCGTCTACGTGCCGCTGGTCTGGGGCGGCGAGGTGCGCGGCCTGATCAGCGTCAGCGACTACGAGCGCGAGCACGCCTTTGCCGAGTCGGACGTGCGGCTGCTGGAGACGGTGGCCGGCAGCATGAGCGTGGCGTTGCAGAACGCGAAGCTGTTCGACGAGATCCAGCGCCGCACGCGCGAGAGCGCGGCGCTGGCCGAGGTGGGGCGCGACATTTCCTCGACGCTCGACTTGCCGACGGTGATGGACCGCATCGCCCGTCATGCGAAGGAGCTGCTGGGCGCCGACGACAGCGCGATCTTCGTACCCGACGAGCGGGCCGCGGGCGGCCACTTCCGCGCCATCGTGGCGGTGGGCGCAGAAGCGGACGCAATCCGCGGCACGGTGATCGAACCCGGCGTCGGCATCATCGGTAGCCTGATCGAAAGCGGCCGCGCCGAGTGCATCAACGTGACCACCACCGACCCGCGCGCGGTGCATGTGCCGGGCACCGACAGCGGGGCCGAAGAGCGGCTGATGGTGGCGCCGCTGCGCGCCGGCAAGGCCGTGACCGGCGCGATGGCGGTGTGGCGCAACGGCGGCCGGCCGTTCCAGGACAGCGAGCTGGAATTCCTGGTCGGCTTGTCGCTCGCCGCCTCGGTGGGCATGGAAAACGCGCGCCTGTTTGCGCAATCGCAGCAGCGCGCAGCCGAGCTGGACACGGTCAACGCCGTCTCGCGGCAACTGGCCGGCAAGCTCAACCTGGGTGCGCTGATCGCGCTGGTGGGCGAGCAGATACGCGCGCTCTTCAAGGCCGACCTGGCCTACGTGGCGCTGCTCGACCGCGCGGCCGGGACGGTCACGTTCCCCTACACCTACGGCGAGGCGATCGAGACGCGGCCGATGGGCGAGGGCCTGACGGGCAAGATCATCGAGACCGGGCAGGCGCTGATCTTGAACAACGAACTGGAGGAGCGCACCGCCGCGCTCGGCACCGAGGTGCTGGGTGCGCAGGCGCTGTCGTACCTGGGCGTGCCGATCATGGTGGAGGGGCGCAGCGAGGGCGTGATCAGTGTGCAGAGCACGCAGCGCGAAGGCGCGTACAACGTGAGCGACGAGCGGCTGCTCTCAACCATTGCCGCCAACGTGGGCGTGGCGTTGCGCAACGCGCAACTTTTTGCCGAGGCGCAGGTGGCGCGGGCCCAGGCCGAAGCCGCGAGGCTGCTTGCCGAAGGCGCGAACGAGGCCAAGAGTTCGTTCCTGGCGACGATGAGCCACGAGATCCGCACACCGATGAACGCGGTGATCGGCATGAGCGGGCTGCTGCTCGACACGCCGCTGACCGAAGAACAGCGCGACTACGCCGGCACCATCCGCGTCTCGGGCGTCTCGCTGCTGACGATCATCAACGACATCCTCGATTTCTCGAAGATCGAAGCCGGGCGCATGGACATCGAGTCGCATCCGTTCGACCTGCGCGAGTGCGTCGAGTCGG
>JANOVJ010000525.1:0-3578 GCA_031417295.1 bacterium
CCGACCACGGCATCACATCCACGCCGTCGCGCGTGAAGCGCGCATCGCCGCCGTACACCAGCGCCGGATGGATGGCGCTGAAGTGTCCACGCTCGGTGGCGTACTTGCGCCACTTGGCCAGCGCACCGAAGGCATCGGACGCCACTGTCGGCCCCGACTTGATCTCGATGGCGGCAATGTCGTTGCCGCGCTCCAGCACCACGTCGACTTCGGTGCCGATGTTGTCGCGCCAGAAGTACAACGGCTCGCGCAGGCCGGCGTTGCAGCGGGCCTTCAGCAACTCGTTGACCACCATCGTCTCGAACAGCGCACCGCGCAGCGGGTGCGCCATGACCTGGCTCGGGTGCGTGATGCCGACGAGTGCGGCGGCCAGGCCCACGTCGGTCATGTAGAGCTTGGGCATCTTGATGAGCCGCTTGCCGAAGTGCGCGCTGTGGGGCCGAACGTAGTGGATCAGATAGCAGGTCTCGAGGATGCTCAGCCAGTGTTTCACCGTCTTGTCGGACACGCCCGCATCGCTGCCCAGCGCCTGCATGTTGAGCAACTGGCCGGTGCGCCCGGCGACGAGCTTCAGAAAGCGCTGGAAGGCCCCCAAGTCCTGGATGGCGGCGAGTTGCCGCGCGTCGCGCTCGGCGTAGGTCACGATGGTCGCCTGCAACCATTCGTGGGGCTGAAGGTCACGCGCGCAGATGGCCGGGAAGAAGCCCTTGGGCAGGTAGCCCGCGTAGTGGGCATCGAGCCGGCCCGCCGCCCGCAGCTCGGCGATCGACAGCGGCAGCAACTCGACCAGCGCCGTGCGCCCGGCCAGGCTCTGCGTCACACGCGAAAGCAGAGCCAGATTCCGCGAGCCGGTCAGCACGAACATGCCCATGCGCCCGGCGGCGTCGACCACGCCCTGCATCTCGGAGAACAACTCGGGCGCATGCTGCGCCTCGTCGATCACCGCGCCGTGCGGGAACTGCTGCAAAAACTCCGCCGGCCGCTGCCGCGCGAACTCGCGTTGCGCGGGCGACTCCAGCGAGACATAGGGCCGGCCCGGCAGCAGCGCGCGGACGAGCGTGGTCTTGCCCGATTGCCGCGGGCCTGTAACGGTAACGACCGGAAAACCCTGCAGCAGGCGCAACAGGCGGGTGGAAGCGGTGCGTGGAATCATCTTTACAGAATCGGACTGTCGATCCGGAATTGTAAAAGCCGAGCTGCGGTACAGCAACAGCAGAGGCGCCGGTGGAGGCGCTGGTGCGTGTGTCTGTGCGGCATTGCCCATCGCCCGCTTGCGTGATGCGGCGGATTCAGCCTTCCGTTCCCCCTTTGTGACTGCCCAACCCCTGTGTGGAAATCAATGCCCATGACCGCCGACGTCCTGCAACACATCGAATCCCTGGCCTGGGCCGGCCAGCAAGCTGCGGCGGTTGCTGCTGCCACCGACGCGCTGACCGTGCGCGGCCTGAGTGCCGAGCAGCAGGTGCGGCTGCTGGCGCTGCGCGCTGACAGCCACTTGCGGCAGAGTGACATGCCCGCCGCCCGGGCCGATGCGCAGGCGGCGCACGCGCTGGCCGGGCGCGGCAGCAACGCTTCGCTGCAGGCGCGAGCGCTCAACCTGCAGGCGGAGGTGCAGCTCGCCGCCGGCGAGTACCAGGCCGTGCTTCCCAGCGCCAACGCCGCTGTTGCCGCGGCAATGCAGAGCGGCGAGCCCTTGCTCGAAGCCATGAGCCTCACGCTGCTGGGGCGGGCGCAGGTGGCCAGCGGCGGTGACGTCGAAGCCGGTGCCGCCACCCTGGCACGCGCGGCAGCGCTGTTTGGTGCCCATGGCCAGCCGGCGTGGCAGGGGCGCGCGCTGCGCTACCAAGCCATGGCAGTGCTGAGACAGGGCCGCGCCGCCGAGGCCGAGCAGATGTGCCGCGCGGCGCTGGCAGCGGCACGGCAGAGCGGCGATCTCTTGGGTCAGGGCAATGCGCTCAACCAACTGACGTTCACTACGGCCGACGCCGCCACCCAGTTGAAGCTGTGTGCCGAGGCGCGAGCCGCCTTTGCTGCGATCGGCGACGTCAATGGCTTGGCCATGGTTGTCGGCAACCAGGGCTACACCTACAGTGAACTCGGCTTGTGGCGCCGCGCGCGGCGGCTGACGATCGCCCAGCTTGACAGTGCCCGGCGCGCGGGCAAGCACGACCACATGATTGGTGCCTTGGTCAATCTCGCACAGTTCGAGTTGCTGGCCGGCAGTGTGGAGGCGGCGCGCGCTTGGGCCGCCGAGGCGCACACCCTGACGCGCCAGACGGGCGACGCTCTCGGCAAACATGCCGTTCGGCATGCGGCCGGGCTGATTGCACTCCGTGAAGGTGCGCCGGCACAGGCCGTGCGCCACTTCGGCTCGGCGTTGCGGCAGGTGGGGCAGGCCAACATGGCCTTCCGCACCGACTACCAGCACCTTGCCGGCGCCGCGCACCTGGCCGCCGGCGATGCGGTGCAGGCCTTGGCCGCGACGCAACGGGCCGTCAAGCTGCACCGCGCCCAGGGCCTGGCTGCGATGGAAGGCCTGGACGCCGTGGCGCTGTGGTGGCACCACAGCCAGGCACTGCGCGCCAATGGCCTGCGCACCGAGGCGGCCGAGGCGTTGGCGGAGGCCTGGCGCTTCGTGCTCGATGCGGTGGGTGCGCTCAGCGACGAAGGCCTGCGCCGCAACGCGCTCAACAAGCCGCCGACGCGGCGCGCGGTGGTGCAGGCGTGGCTGGCGCACCCGCGCCGGCACAAACTGCCGCGCGAGCAGCGCGAGGCGCACCTGGCCGGCGAGGCGAACCTGAAGGAGCCTTTCGAGCGCCTCGTCGACACCGGCCTGCGGCTCAACGAGATCAAGACCGAGGTCGAGCTGTGCGAGTTCATCGTCGACGAGGTGACCGAACTCTCGGGCGCCGAGCGGGTTCTGTTGCTGCTGGACGCAGCCGGCGGATTGCAGATTGCCGGGTCGTTGCTGCCCTTGGGCGAGCGCGAAGCCGCGCTGCTGAAGGCCGTGACGCCGTGGCTGGACGAGGCCCGCCGCACCCGCGCCGCCAGCCTGCGCCATGGCCCCGAGGGCGCGCAGCCGGTCGATCAGCGCAGTTGCCTCGTCGTGCCGCTGGTCGCGCAGGGCGAGCTGCTGGGCTTCGTCTATGCCGACATCGAAGGCGCATTCGGCCGCTTTCACCAGGGCGACACGCAACTGCTCTCCATGCTCGCCGCGCAGGCCGCACTCACGCTGGCCAATGTGCGCGCGGCCGAGGCGCTGGAGCGCAAGGTGATCGAGCGCACGGCCGAGGCGCGCGCCGCGCAGGCGCAGGCCGAGCAGCGGGCGAGCGAGCTGGCCATCATCAACAGCATCCAGCAGGGCATTGCCGGCTCGCTGGACTTCCAGGGCATCGTCGAGCTGGTGGGCGACAAGCTGCGTGAGGTGCTGAAGAGCGAGGACATGGGCATCACCTGGTTCGACACCCAGACCGGGCTCCTCATCACGCTGTACGCCATCGAGCACGGCGAGCCTCTTGCGATGCCTCCGCGTCGGCCGACGCCCGGCGGTGCGTGGGCGCAGATCGTGCGGTCGCGAC
>JANOVJ010000526.1:0-9976 GCA_031417295.1 bacterium
CTCGGCCAGCAGGTCGCCGGCATGCACGCCGACGATCGTGACGCCGAGGATGGTGTCCTTGCCCGGCACCGTGAGCACCTTGACCCAACCGTGCGCGGACGAGTCGGCGATGGCGCGGTCGAGGTCGTCGATGCCGTAACGAGTCACTTCATACGTGACCTTCTTCTCTTTCGCCTCCTGCTCGTTCAAGCCGACCCGCGCGACCTCGGGGTCGATGAAGGTGGCCCAGGGGATCACCGAGTAGTCGGCCTTGAACTTCTTGAACGTACCGAACAGGCCGTTGACCGCCGCGTACCAGGCCTGGTGCGCCGCGACGTGGGTGAACTGGAACGGCCCGGCCACGTCGCCGGCCGCATGGATGTTGGGGTACAGCGTTTCCAGGTACTCGTTGGTCTCGATCGTGCGGCCCTTGGGGATGCCGAGTTCTTCGAGGCCGTAGCCTTCGAGCCGGGCGACGCGGCCTACGGCGCAGAGCAGCACGTCGAACTCGATCCGAATCTCCTGCGCTGCGCTGCCTTCCTCACCTTGCGCGAGCACGATGAACTTCGCCTCGCCGTCGCGGCCGCAGCGCAGCGCCTTGTGGCCGGTGAGCACCTGCACGCCGTCGCGTTCGAGCGCGGCCTTGGCGAGCGCCGAAACCTCCACGTCTTCGCGCACCATGATGCGCGGCAGCATCTCGACCTGCGTGACCTTCGAGCCCAGCCGCGCAAAGGCCTGCGCCAGCTCGCAGCCGATCGGCCCGCCGCCCAGCACCACCAGACGCGGCGGCAGTTCGCGCAGGCCCCACAGGGTGTCGGATGTGAGGTAGCCCACATCTTCCAGCCCCGGCAGCGGCGGCACGAACGGCATCGCGCCGGTGGCCAGCACGATGCTGCGCGCGGTGAGCGTTTGCGCCGTGCCGTTCGCGCGCGCGATCTGCACCGTCCACGGGTTGACGAGCTTGGCGTAGCCGGCCACCACATCAACGCCAAGCGCGGTGTAGCGCGCGACCGAATCGTGCGGCTCGATCTCGGCGATCACGCGCTGGATGCGGTCCATGATCTGGCCGAATTCGAACTGCGCCTCGGCGTGCGCCAGGCCGAAATCGCTCGCGTGGCGGATCTGGCTGACGAGCTTGGCCGAGCGGATCAGCGCCTTGCTCGGCACGCAGCCGTAGTTCAGGCAATCGCCGCCCATCTTGTGCGCTTCGATCAACGTCACCTTGGCCTTCACCGCCGCGGCGATGTAGCTCGTGACCAGCCCGGCCGCACCGGCGCCGATGACGATCATGTTGCGGTCGTACCGCTTCGGCTTGGCGCTCGCCCAGCGCGCGTAGACCTTGCGCTTCTGGATCGCCTCGACGATGCGCCGTGCGATCAGCGGGAACACGCCGAGCAGCACGAACGAGCCGAGCAGGCCGGGCGAGAGAATGCCCGACAAGGAGTCGATCCGCGCCAGTTGCGTGCCGGCGTTCACATACACCACGGTGCCGGCCAGCATGCCCAACTGGCTGACCCAGTAGAAGGTGGCGGCCTTCATCTTCGTCAGCCCCATCGCCAGGTTGATGACGAAGAACGGCACCAGCGGCACCAGGCGCAGCGTGAAGAGGTAAAACGCGCCCTCCTTCGCCACGCCCTTGTCGATCTCGGCCAGGCGGGCGCCGAACTTCGACTGCACGCTGTCGCGCAGGACGTAGCGTGACGACAGGAAGGCCAGCGTCGCGCCGATGCTCGATGCGAACGAGACGATCACGGTGCCCGCGACCAAGCCGAAGATGCCCCCCGCGGCCAGCGTGAGCACGCCCGCGCCGGGAATCGACAGCGCGGCAACGGCCACATAGACAGCAAGAAAGACAGCGGCCACTTGCAGCGGGTTCGCCTCGTACAGCGCCGTGAAATCGCCCTGGCGCGACTTGATGTAGTCGAGGCTCAGGAAGCGCCCCAGGTCGAAGGCGAAGAAGGCCACGAGCAGGGCGACCAGCGCGGCAGCAATCAGCAGTTTCTGTTTCGACATGCGATCTCCTCGATGCGAACGATCGGCTGGTGTGGCGCGGACGTTACAGGATTGCCGGGAGGCCCTGCGCTCACACCCAGGCCCGACTGACTCACGGCTGTCAAAAACAGACACCAGACTCTGCTTGCTGTTGCCCCGCCGCGAGCGACAGCCCTTACTTCAGAGGACACCACCATGGGTCGCCCAAGTCGAGTCAAACCCCCCACCAGCGGCGCCAGCCGCCGTGATTTCTTCAAGCGCTCCGGCGCCGCAACAGTCGGCCTTGCGGCCGCCTCGCAGATGATTCCGCTTGTCGCTGGCGCGGTCGACAGCGTGTTCCAGCATGGCGTGGCCAGCGGAGACCCACTCGTTGACCGCGTGATCCTGTGGACGCGGGTCACCCCGGTCGGCTTCCAGTCGGCCATCGTGGTGAGCTACCTCCTGGCCACCGACCCGGGCCTGGTCAATGTGGTGCTGCGCGGTGTCACGAAGACGAACCCAGGCCGCGATTACACCGTCAAGGTCGATCCTGCAGGCTTGAATCCGGGCACCACCTACTACTTCCAGTTCAGCGCCGAGGGCATGTCGAGCCCGGTCGGCAGAACCCGGACGTTGCCGGTGGGCCGGACCGCGAGTCTGCGGCTGGCGGTGGTCAGTTGCTCGAACCACGCCTACGGCTATTTCAACGCGTATGCCCGCATTGCCGAACGCGCCGATCTGGATATGGTGGTGCATCTGGGCGACTACCTCTACGAGTACGGCGCGGGCCAGTACGGCTCGGCCCGTGCACCGGAACCAGCGCATGAAATACTGACGCTCGCCGACTACCGGCTGCGCCATGCCCAGTACAAGCGAGACCCGGACTCGCAGGCCGTGCACCGACAGCATCCGGTGGTTGCGATCTGGGACGACCACGAAGTCGCCAACGACTCCTGGGTCGGCGGCGCGCAGAACCATACCGAAGCCACTGAGGGCGTCTGGGCCGAACGGGTGGCCGCCGGCCTGCAGGCCTACTATGAGTGGATGCCGATTCGCCGGCCCGACCCGGCCGACCGGCGCCGCAACCAGCGCAGCTTTCGCTTCGGCAACCTGGCCGAACTCGTGATGCTCGAAGAGCGATTGAGCGGCCGGTCGCAGCAGTTGCCGGCGACGATTCCGACGCCGCTGGGTGCCGGCTTCGTACAGGCCGGTGCCTTTGCCGACCCGTCGCGTCAACTGCTGGACGCGGCGCAAGAAGCCTGGCTGACCGATCGCCTGCGCACGACGCCCGCACGCTGGAAGCTCCTCGGCCAGGGCGTGATGTTCGCCCAGCTCAAGGCGGTGGCGGCAGCCAATGCCGCTGGCGGCGGTGTGTTCCTCAACGCCGACCAGTGGGATGGCTACCAGCCGGCCCGCAACCGGATTTACGAGGTGCTCAAGGGCGACGCCGTGCACGCGCCGGTGGGCAACGTCGTCGTGCTCACCGGCGACATCCACAGCTCCTGGGCGGCCGACCTGACGCAGGACCCGAACAACCCGGTTCTGGCAACCGGCGGCTACGACCCGGCGACCGGCGCCGGCTCGCGCGCGGTCGAATTCGTGGGTACCTCGGTCTCGTCGCCCGGCGTCGACTCGGACACCGACGGCGCCATCGCCGGCTTCCTGAGGTCCGTCAACCCGCACTTCAAGTACATCAACCTGCATCGACGCGGCTACATGCTGCTCGACGTGACGCGGCAGCGCGCCGTTTGCGAGTGGTGGCACGTGGACACGGCGGCAAGCCCGAGCAACAACGAAAGCTTCGCCATGGCGTTCGAGGTACAGCATGGGCGCAACCATCTGGTGCCCTCGGCACAGACCCTGGCACGTCCCAGCGCGCCGCCGCTCGCTCCCTGACCTCACACTTCGGAGTCACCATGACGCTCATCCCTCGCTTGCGCCGCGGTCTGGCTGCACTGGCCCTGGCCAGCACGGCAGTGGCCGCGAACGCCGACGCATTCACCTTCTCCGGCCAAGCCCGACACCACAACGAGGTGGTACGGATCGACTTTCGCCTCAGCACCGCCGCCGACGTGCGGCTGTGGACGGATTCATGGCAGTCCGGTCTCAACTTCGACCCGCAGATGGCCGTCTTCAACCCGCTCACGCTGATCGCACGGAACGATGACAACGACGCGGTGGCCTTCGGCCAGGGCTTCTATGACGCCGGACTCGTGCTGACGCAGCTCGCTGCAGGCCGCTACCGGCTGGCCCTCACGGCAGCACCGAACGATCCCGTCGGACCGGCCTGGGCCGACGGGTTCGCCTTCGACGGCCAGGCCCCGATCGCGATTGCGAAGTGGGACCAGCCCAGTCGCGACATCGACGCCAACGACCAGAAAGGCGGCTTCTGGCAACTCCACCTCAACGGTGTGACCCAGGCTGCCGTGGTGCCAGAACCGACCACTCTGGCGCTGCTGTTGGCTGGGCTGCTTGCGGTCATCCGGCTGACGCGGCGCACCCGCGGCCGCTGAGTGCCAGCGCCCGCGCGGCCGGTCAATGGAGTGACCGCCAGCCGGCCGCCAGCCGCGTCACGATCGTCACCCCGCAAAGCGCTGCAAACCCATACGCCCACGCCGCAAAGTGCTGCGGCCACAGGCACATCAGCGCGAAGCAGGCGAGCGTCTCGGTCGCCTCGGTCAGGCCGCCCAGGTAGTACAGGCCCTTGGCAGGGTAGGCGGTACTGACGAGGCCGCGCCGCTCGGCCATCACCGCGAAGGCGAGGAAGCCCGACGCGGTGCCGACGAAGGCAGCGAGCAGCACCGCTGCCGGCAGCGCATTGGCGGCAGGGTCGGCCAGCGCGAAGGCGAGCGGGATGCTGGCGTAGAACAGGAAGTCGAGCGTGATGTCGAGGAAGGCGCCCCGGTCGGTGGCGGTGGTGAGGCGGGCGACGGCGCCGTCGAGCCCGTCGGCGAGGCGGCTCGCGAGCAGCAGCGCGAGGCCCGCGAGGTACTGCTGCTGCGTGATCGCGAACGCCGCAGTGAGGCCGATGGCGAAGCCGATCCAGCTCACCGTGTCGGCGCCAAAGCCGGCGCGCGCGATGGCCTTCGCCGCGCGTTCCAGCGCAGGCTTGAGCGCAGCGATCGCGTAGCGGTCAAGCATCGGCGGTGCCGCGCTGCGATGACAGCCGGATCACCTGCGCGCCCGGCGGCAAGTCGGCGGCGTCGTGCGTGACCAGCACGGTCGGCAAGCCGAGTGCGCGCACCTGGCCCCAGACCCAGTCGCGAAAGCGTTCGCGCAGCGCCGCGTCGAGGCGCGAGAACGGCTCGTCGAGCAGCAGCGCCTGCGGCTCGGCGAGCAGGGTGCGCAGCAGCGAGACACGCGCCCGCTGGCCGCCCGACAGGCTGGCCGGGCGGCGCGCGGCGAAGCCGGCCAGGTCGGCACTGGCGAGCGCCCTTTCGACATGACCGACGCGCTCGATGCGCGCGCCGGGCGGCAGCGCGAACAGCAGGTTGTCCTGCACCGTCATGTGCGGGAACAGCAGGTCGTCCTGGAACAGCAGGCCGACGCGGCGCTGCTCGATCGGCAGGTGCTGCAACTCACGGCCGTTCAGCCGCAGCCGGCCGCGGGCCGCGAACGGCGGCGTCGGCAGCGTGCCGCAGAGCCAGGCCAGCAGCGTGCTCTTGCCGGAGCCGCTGTCGCCCTGCAGCGCCAGCACGTGGCCTGGTTCGACCCGCGCGCTCAGGCCCTGCAGCAGCGACCGGCCTTGCAGCGTGATCGTCACGTCGTCGAGTTGAAGGCTCACAGCATTTGCTCACGTTGGCGCCGCGCCAGCGCGTGGGCGAGGCCGAAGCCGAGCCCCGGCAGCAAGGCCTGCAACATCGCGAACGCTGCTGCCAGTGTGCGCTGCCCGCCCGAGGCCAGCGTGACCGCTTCGGTCGTGACCGTCGCGTGCCGGCCGGCGCCGATGAACTGCGTCGGCAGGTACTGTGCCACGCTGACGGCGAAGCCCACCGCCGCCGCCGCGCTCAGCGGCGCCAGCAACAGCGGCCACTTGACGCGCCACCAGAAGGCCCGGCGGCTGCGGCCGAGGGCGAGCGCGGTCCATTCGTAGCGCAGGTCGAAGCTGCGCCAGGCCGGCGCCAGTGCGACGAACACGTAGGGCAGCACGAGCAGCGTGTGGACCCACCACAGGCCGAGGCGCGTGCCGTCGAGCCCGAGGCCGAGCGCGGCCTGGTACAGCCCGACCACCAGCAGCAGGCCGGGCACGACGAGCGGCAGCATCACCACCGGCGTGGCGCGGCGGTCCCACGAAGGCGGCGTGGCTTCGAGCCAGGCAACGACCCACAGCAGCGCGCTCGCGCTCGCCGCCAGCGCCAGGCCAGCCGTGAAGCCGACCGTGCCAGCGGCGTGCGCCACGCTCTGCCAGGCTGCGGCGCTCCACACCTGCGGCAGCAGCGCCGGAAAAGTCCACACCCCGGCGACCGACATCGCCGCGAGCAACGCCAGCACCAGCGCGTACAGGCCAAGCAGCCCGTGTGCCAAAGCCACGGCGAGAATGCGCCGGGCGGGCTTCGCCGCAGGCCGCAGGCCGCGGCGCACGCGCGCCTGCCAGACGGGCCTCACTGCCGACGCCAGCGCGGCCAACAGTGCGCACAGCAAGGCCAGTGCGCCCGCCAGCAGCAACGCCGCCGCGGCGCCCTGCGCATTGCGCGCCGGGTCGGCCGCCTGCAACCATTGCCAGGCCAGCACCGCCAGCGTCGGCGGCGAGCCGGGGCCAACGATCAGTGCCAGATCGACGACCGTGAGGCTGTAAGCCAGCACAGCCACCAGCGGCAGCGCGAGGCGCGGCAGCCACTGCGGCCAGAGCACGCGCCACCACGCGGCGCGCTCGCTGTAGCCGAGCGTGCGCACGACAGCGATCTGGCGTTGCAGCTCAGCCGCCACCTCGGGCCGGCCGAGCAGCGCCACCACGTTCCAGAGCAGGAACGGCAGTTCCTTCGCCGCCAGCACGCCAACGAGAGCGAGGCCCCAAGGGTCGTTCACCGTCTGCCAGTCGGGTGGCGCGGCCCAGCCGAAGAGCGGCGCCAGCAGCCGCGCCAGCAAGCCGCTCGGCATCACCAGCAGGCCGACGCCGATCGCGAACGCCGCATGCGGCAGCGCGAGCATCGGGCCCAGCCACCGAGCCAGTTGTTGCCAGGCCGCGCTGCCGTGCAAGGCTGTGGTGAGCCACAGCGTGCCAGCCAGCGCCAGCGCGGTGCTGGCCAGTGCCACCCACACGCTCAGGCCGAGCGCTCGCGGGAGCTGCGGATCGGCCAACAAGGCAGCCCAGGCCTCACCGGCCAGCCCGGCCTGCGCGGCCAACACCCCTGCCGCGAGCAGCGGCAGCGCGAAGCCCAGGGCCAGCGCGCCTTGCAGGGCGCGCCGGGGCAGGCTCGGGGCAGGCGTCAAGGCGGCCTTGCGCGCTACGACTGACCGTAGCGCCGGGCCCACTCCCGCTCAAGCGCATCGACCCAGCTCGCATGCGGTTCGGGCAGCGTCGGCGCCGGCTGGACCACCGCGCCCGGCACGGCCGCCTGCGCCGCGAACAAGGCCCTCTGCGGCGCGGGCAGGCGCTCGACGGCGAGCACCGTCGGGTCGCCCCAGACCGTGATGTCGGCCTTGCGCGCCTGCGCAGTCGGCGAGAGCAGGAAGTCGGCCACCACCTGCGCACCCTCGCGCGAACGCGCGTTGGCCGGGATCGCCAGGAAGTGCGTGTTGCCGAGGGTGCCGCCGCGGTGCTGGTAGCTGTAGACGCTGGCCGGCAGCGCCTTGGCGACGATCTGGTTGGCGGCTTCGTTGGGGTTGAAGGTCAGGCTGATCGAGAGCTCGCCGTCGGCCAGCATCTGGCGCATCACGACGTTGCTGGCCGGGAACTGCTTGCCCTGGCGCCACAGGTGCGGGTGCAACTGGTCGAGATACGCCCACAGCGGCGCGACGGCCGTGGCAAGGCTCTCGGGCGTGACCGGTGCATAGAGCGGCTTGCGATCGATGGCGGATTCGGTCGTGATCTGTTTGAGAAACGTCGTGCCGTGAAATGCGGGCGGCTTGGGGTAGGTGAAGCGCCCCGGGTTGGCGCGCGCCCAGGCCAGCAACTCGGCCGCGCTTTGCGGCGGCTGCGGCACACGCGCCCGGTCTGCATAGAAGGTGAGCTGGGCCATGCCCCAGGGCGCTTCCATGCCTTCGACGGGTTCGGAAAAATCGATCCGCGTCGTCGGCTTGCCAACCGTGTCGACGTTCGCATACGACGGCAGCTTCTCGGCAAACGGGCCGAACAGCAGGCCCTCGCGCTTCAGGTTGAAGAAGTTCTCGCCGTTGATCCACACCAGGTCGATCGAGCCCTCGGCCTTGCCGGCCGCCTTCTCGGCGCGGAGGCGTTTCACGGCCGCGGCCGTGTCGCCGATCTTCACGTGTTCGAGCTTCACGCCGTGGGCCTGCATCAGCTCAGCAGCGGCCCATTGCAGGTAGGCGTTGATGCGCTCGCTGCCGGCCCAGGCGTTGAAGTAGACCGTTTGCCCGCGGGCGGCCTTCTGCGTGGCGTCCCAGGCCGCATCGGCAAGCGCGGGCGGTGCGACGGGGCCGATTGCGAGCGCGCCTGCGGAGGCCAGCCAGCGGCGGCGGGTGAGATTGGGGGCCATCGGAATCCTGCGGTCGGCGTGTTCGTTCTCGGCGCGGTCTCGCGCCGAGGGCAGTCTATCGGGCAGCACAGCCTTCTCGGTCGCTCACGACCATGAAATCTTTCTTCCAGCAGCCCGTAGACGGTGCGCCGCGCGCCATCTTCAGGCCTGGCCAGGACCTCACGTTCATCGTGCCAGTGCGGCTCGGCGGCTTGGCCGTGGCGCTGCTGTCGTGTGCCGACACGAGCGTGTTGTCACTCACCGATGCAGCACGTGGCGGTGGTGCTGCCCACGGCAGCACGGGCAGCGGTGGGGACCGCATCGGTGCGATCATGACGACTCACAAACGGTTCACCGCCAGGGTGCCGTGGGTCCGGTTCAATTCGCCGCCCAGCCGTCTCGTCCGTATGCTCGTGCACATCCGATTCGCGGCCCCGCTCGCTGCCATGGCGCTGGCGCTGCTCTCACCCCCTGCAGGGGCAACACCCATCTGTCGATGGGTGGATGAAAACGGGCGCACCCAGATCGCGGACGTTGTTCCCGACAAGTACCGACAGGTCGCAACCTGTACCGACTCGCAGAAGTACGAGCTCTCACCCGAGCAGCGTCGGGCTGCAGAGCAACGGGTTGCCGACGACAGGGCCAGGGCGCGCAACGAAGCAGCCAAGCCGCCTGGAGAACGGGCTTCAAGCGCACCGCGTCCCGCCGGTTCGGCGCCCCTGCCTGGCGCAAAGCGACCCGCCGAAGTCGTCACAGACGCCACAGACTGCCGGACGTGGTGGCGCATCTATGACGAGAGCGTCGAATGCTTCGGCCCCTATCGAACAACGCGAGGCGCGACCAAGGTAGAAGCCTTCGACGCCTGCAACGTCGTCCCCAGTCCCGAGGCCAGGTGCGGACCGAGAAGTAACTGATGTGCGGTGCGCCCTGTTCGGCAGCGCACAGACCGCACAAGCCCTTGCCGCCCAAGCTAGACAGCCATGGCGATTCGGTTCACGGTCGAGCAGTTCTGCGGTGTCTTCCGCAACGACACCACCGCCGTCTGGCAGGCGCAGTGGTTTCTCGGCGCAATGGCCTTGGCAGCCTTTGCAGGGGTGCGGAGGCCGCCGCCCCGGCCCGGCCGGCATCGACCACCGAAATCATGATCACCCGCCGAAAGTTTGCGGCTTCGACAGCGGGGCTGGTTGCCAGCCCGCTGCCACTGGCGGGCTGTTCCGGAGCGCCTGCGGCGGACGGCTACGAAGCTGTGGCCGAGCACACCTGGCGGCTGGGCGCCTTGAGTGGTTTCAGCGGCGCAGCGCTCGGCGAGGAGCTGGTTCGCTATGCCGCGCTGGCCCCGTCCAGCCACAACACGCAGTGCTGGAAGTTCGCGTGGGAAGGCGAAGGCAAGG
>JANOVJ010000527.1:0-4008 GCA_031417295.1 bacterium
ACCCGCACGTGCACATCAGCGTGCGCGCGGAGGGCCGCGACGGCAAACGCCTGAATCCGCGCAAAGACGACCTACACCGCTGGCGTGAGACCTTTGCCGAGAAGCTTCGCGATTGGGGCATCGAGGCCGAGGCGTCGTTGCAGGCGACGCGGGGCGTTTCGCGGCGCAGTCTGCGTGATTGGGAGCGCCAGCCCCGCGTAGCAGCCCGAACCGGCAAGAAGCGCAGCGAACACAAGTCGGGGCCAGCGTTTCGGGCCGCGCGCTCGAGCGCGATTCAGGCCTGGGCGGAGATCACAAAGGCGCTAGCGGCGTCGCCCGACCCAGCCGACCGCAAGTTGAGCAAGAGCATCGTCGACTTCGTGATGCAGACGGAGGTCGCGCGAGGCGCACAGCGCCACCGCGCCGCGTAACGGCAGGCTGAGCTGTAACCCGCCGATGCCGATGCCGATGCAACGCCCCTTCCGTGCCCACCGCTCGCGAAACCGCTATCGTTCCGCATCGCCACTGGAGGATTCGTCATCATGAAGATTGCCTTTCTGGGAACCGGCCTGATGGGCTCGGGCTTCGTGCGCCGCCTGCGTGCGAACGGGCACGAGGTCAATGTGTGGAACCGCAGCGCGGCCAAGGCGCGCGCGCTGGAGGCCTGCGGCGCGGTGGCGTTCGACGATCCCGCCGCAGCGCTGGCCGGTGCCGAGCGGGTTCACCTGTCGCTCGCCGACGACGCCTCGGTCGACGCGGTGCTCGAGCCGATCGCGGCTGCCATCCCGAAGGCGACCTGGATCGTCGACCACACCACTACAGCCGTCACCCCCACCGCGGCGCGCGCTGCGCGCTGGCAAGGGCGTGACCGCAGCTTCGTGCACGCGCCGGTTTTCATGGGCCCGTCGAATGCGTTGGAGGGCACCGGCCTGATGCTCGTGTCGGGCGACAAAGCACAGCATGACGCGCTGCTGCCGGCACTGCAGCAGATGACCGGCACCGTGCTCTACCTGGGCGAAGCGCCCGAGCGCGCGGCGGCGTTCAAGCTGTTCGGCAACCTCACACTGCTCGGCATCCTGGGCGTGCTTGGCGACGTGAACCGCCTCGCGCACGCGGTGGGCATCTCGACCGAAGAAGCGTTCTCGTTGTTCAAGCAGTTCAACCCGGGCCAGTTCCTGCCGGCACGGGCGGCGAAGATCGCGGCCGGCGAGTTCACGCAGCCCTCGTTCGAAGTCTCGATGGCGCGCAAGGACGTGCGCCTGATGATCGAGGAGGCCCGCCGCGGTGGCGTCGATCTGTTCGTGATGCCCGGCGTGGCGGCGATGTTCGATGCCGCGATCGCGCGCGGCGAAGGCGCCCTCGACGCGGCTGCGGCAGCGCGTGTACCCGCCTGACATCGGCCAGCCGCCAGGAGCCCTTCATGATCGAACACCTCCTCGACATCGCCACCGCCGACGGCGCGATGAACAGCTTCGTCGTCCACCCGGAAGAGGGCGGGCCATTCCCGGTGGTGCTGTTCTACATGGACGCACCGGGCAAGCGCGAAGAGTTGCACGACATGGCACGGCGCATTGCCGCGGTCGGCTACTGCGTCGTGCTGCCCAACCTGTACTACCGCCGCACGCGCGACTTCCGCCTCGCCGAACGCACCGAAGCCGCGATGGCGCAGATGTTCGCGCTGATGGCCACGCTCAACGCCGCCACGACCGAATGCGACACCCGGGCGATGCTGCAATGCGTGGACGCACTGCCCGCGGCCGACGCCAGCCGCATCGGCGCCGTGGGCTACTGCATGAGCGGTCCGTTCGTGATGTGGGCCGCCGCGGCCTTTCCGGAGCGCTTGCGCTGCATCGCCGCCATCCACGGCGCCAACATGGCCACCGAGCAGCCCGACTCGCCGCACCGCATCGCGCCGCGCATCCGCTGCGAAAGCTACTTCGCCTGCGCCGAGATCGACAAGTGGGCGCCGCCTGCGGACATTCAGAAGCTCCAGGCCGCGTTGGAAGCGGCCGGCGCGCCGCACCGCATCGAGTGGTATCCCGGCGTCGAACATGGCTTCGTGTTTCCGCAGCGCACCGGCATCTACAACCGGGCGGCCGCGGAGCGGCACTGGGAGCGCTTGTTCAGCCTGTTCGAGCGGAACTTGCGCCATGGCGGCTGAGGCGCCGCCGGCCGCCTGCTAGAAGTGCCACCAGGCCATCGCGCCCAGGCCCGCGCCAACGGCGCCAAGGCTGTACACGCCGTACTGCAACCAGCGGCGCTTCGTCAGCAGCGCGATGGCGGCCATGGCGATCGAGATCTGCAGCACCGTCGTGGCCTGGGCCCAGCGGTGGTGCAGGCGGAGCTGATCGTCGCTCTCGATGTCGAGGGCGATGGCTTCGGCGTCCAGCCGCTCGGCGATGAGCGTGGTGGCATCGCGCTCGGCTGCCAGCCGGTTCACCTCGGCCTGGAAATGCGCCTTGCGGGCGTCGGGTACCAGTTCGACCGCGAGCGCCGCCACGTGCTGTTCGCCGCTCGTGGTGAGCACGCGGGCCCATTTGCTGTCGGCCTCGGAGCGCCGGATCGACGCTTCGTTCTCCAGCCGCAGCGACTCTGAATCGGTGGCGCCACTCATGAACGAGAACATCGCACCGACCGTCGCCAGAATGGCCGTCACGATCGCCAACCGGCCGGCAAAGCTGTCGAGCGAACCGTGCGCCGCGTGTTCGAGTTCGTGGTCGTGCGGGCCGTGGACGTGGAAGCCGTGTTCGGACATGACTTGATTTCCTCAGGCTGAAATGCGCTGGTAGGTGACGAAGGCGTAGTCGAAGTCGTTCGGTGGCCCGGCACGGTGTGGCTCGCGGCTCAGCTCGCGGAACTGGCTGCGTTCCCAGGCCGGGAACCGCACGTCGCCATCGAACGCGCGATCGATTTCGGTCAGCACGAGTTCATCGCCGCGGGGCAGCGCTTCGCGGTAGAGCTCGCCACCGCCGATCACGAACACCTTGGGCGATGCCCCGACGCTTGCCAGCGCCAAGCCCAGCGACAGCGCCGCTTCGGCGCCTTCGGCCTGCCATGCCGGGTTGCGCGTGACGACGATGTTGCGCCGGCCCGGCAGCGGCCGAAATCGTGCTGGCAGAGAGTCCCACGTCTTGCGCCCCATGATCACCGGGCAGCCCATCGTCACCCGACGAAACTGCTGCTGGTCTTCGGGCAGGCGCCAGAGCAATTCATTGCCCTTGCCGATGCAGCCGTTGCGCGCGACGGCAGCGATCAAGGCCAACTTCATGGCCTGTCTCCGCGGCTCATATGGCCACCGGCGCCTTGATGGCCGGGTGGTGCGAATAGTCCGTCACCTCGAAGTCTTCGTATTCATAGTCGAAGATCGACGCCGGCCGGCGCTTGATGGTGAGCACCGGGTAGGGGTGCGGCGCGCGCGAGAGTTGCAGCGCCACCTGCTCGGCATGGTTGCTGTAGATGTGGCAGTCGCCGCCGGTCCAGATGAAGTCGCCGAGCGCCAGGTCGCACTGCTGCGCCACCATGTGCGTGAGCAGCGCGTAGCTCGCGATGTTGAACGGCACGCCCAGGAAGATGTCGGCGCTGCGCTGGTAGAGCTGGCAGCTCAGCTTGCCGTCAGCGACGTAGAACTGGAACAAGGCATGGCAGGGCATCAGCGCCATCTTCGACAACTCGGCCACGTTCCAGGCGCTGACGATGATGCGCCGCGAATCGGGGTTGCTCTTGAGCGTCTTGATGACTTCGGCGATCTGGTCGATGGGCCCGCCGTCCGGCGTGGGCCAACTCCGCCATTGCACGCCGTAGACGGGGCCGAGGTCGCCGTCGGCGCGCGCCCATTCGTCCCAGATCGTCACGCCGCGCTCCTGCAGCCAGCGCGCATTGGCGTCGCCGCGCAGGAACCAGAGCAGTTCGAGAATGATCGATTTCAGGTGCACCTTTTTCGTGGTGACGAGCGGAAAGCCCTCGCTCAGGTCGAAGCGCATCTGGTGGCCGAACACGCTCTTCGTGCCGGTGCCGGTGCGGTCGGCCTTG
>JANOVJ010000528.1:0-4380 GCA_031417295.1 bacterium
GCTGCATGGCCTGGGACAGCTACCCGCCGCAACGGCTGGAGGACCTGTGACGACGAATGTACCGACCCGGGACCGCCTCCAAGCCACGCGCGTGCTGGTGGTCGGCGACGCGATGCTCGACCGCTACTGGTTCGGCGCGGTGGACCGCATCTCACCCGAGGCGCCGGTGCCGGTGGTGCGCGTCACCCGCGAGGAAGAACGCCTCGGCGGGGCGGCCAACGTGGCGCTGAACGTGAAGACGCTCGGCGCCCAGGCGACGCTGCTGACCGTGGTCGGCGAAGACGAGCCGGCGAGGAAGCTCAAGACGCTGCTGGAACGTGAAGGCGTGGCCACGCTGCTGGGGCAGGACCCGCAGCTCTACACCATCGTCAAGCTGCGGGTGATCGGCCGCTCGCAGCAACTGATCCGGATCGACTTCGAGAACCAGCCCGACCACGAGGTGCTGGCCGGGATGCTGAGCGACTACGAAGCCGCGCTGCCGGCGCACGACGCGGTGCTGTTCTCCGACTACGGCAAGGGCGGGCTGACCCACATTCCCAGGATGATCGAACTCGCGCGCGGGCTGGGCAAACCAGTGCTGATCGACCCCAAGGGCAGCGACTACAGCCGCTATGCCGGCGCGACCGTGATCACCCCCAACCGCGCCGAGCTGGCGCAGGTGGTGGGCGAGTGGACGAGCGAAGCCGACCTGCACCGCCGCGCCCACGCGCTGCGCGAAACGCTGGCCCTCGACGGCCTGCTGCTGACCCGCTCCGAGGACGGCATGTCGCTGTTCGACACCGCGCCGGATGGCACGGCCGGCCACACCCGCGTCGCGGCGCAGGCGCGCGAGGTGTTCGACGTGACCGGTGCCGGCGACACCGTCATCGCCACCCTGGCCGCGATGCTCGGCTGCGGCCTCACGCTGCGCGACGCGCTGCCGCTGGCCAACCGCGCGGGCGGCATCGTCGTCGGCAAGTTCGGCACCGCCAGCGTCAGCTACGAGGAGTTGTTCGGATGAGAGTCGTCGTCACCGGTGCGGCCGGATTCATTGGGTCGAACCTCGTGCTGGGTTTGAACGCCTTGGGCATCGACGACGTGATCGCGGTCGATGACCTGACCGACGGCCCGAAGTACCGCAACCTGCTCGGCGCACAACTTTCCGATTACTTCGACAAGACCGAGTTCTTCGCCCGCTTCGCCCGCGCCGAGTTCGGCCGGGTCGACGCCGTGTTCCACCAGGGCGCGTGCTCCGACACGATGGAGCACGACGGCCGCTTCATGCTGGCCAACAACTACCGCTGCTCGAAAGACCTGCTCGACGCCTGCCAGGCCCAGGGCACGCGGCTGCTCTACGCCTCGTCGGCCGCCACCTACGGCGGCAGCGCTACCTTCCGCGAGGAGCCGGCGTTCGAGCAGCCGCTCAACGTCTACGGCTACTCCAAGCTGCTGTTCGACAACGTCGTGCGGCGCATGCTGCCGAGCGCGGGCGCGCAGGTCGTGGGCTTTCGCTACTTCAACGTCTACGGCCCGCGCGAGCAGCACAAGGGGCGGATGGCGTCGGTCGCGTTTCACCACCACCAGCAGTGGCGCGATTCGGCCAAGGTGCGGCTCTTCGCCGACTACGCCGGCTACGGCCCGGGCCAGCAATCGCGCGACGTCGTCTTTGTCGGCGACGTGGTCGCGGTGAACCTGTGGTTCCTGCAGCACCCGGACCAGAGCGGCATCTTCAACCTCGGCAGCGGCCGCGCGCAGCCGTTCAACGATGTTGCGCTGGCGGTGGTCAATGCCGGGCGGGCGCGGGCCGGCGATGCGCCGCTGACGCTGGCGGCGATGGTGCAGCAGGGCCTCGTCGAGTACATCCCCTTCCCCGAAGCCCTGGTCGGCAAGTACCAGTGCTTCACCGAGGCCGATCTGTCGCGCCTGCGCAGCACCGGCTGCGATCACGCCTTCGCCGACGTCGCCACAGGCGCGCGCCGCTACAGCGACTGGCTGGCGCAGTAGGGCCTCCGGTCAACCGGCCGAGACGCCGCCCCGTTACCGTGCTGCCCGTTTGCCGTGCCGGGCTCGTGACCCCAAAAGCGCTTGCCGGCCGTTCCCACACCAACAACTCCGAGGACACACCATGCTCAAGAAATTTCTCTTCACCCTGCTCGCCCTGTTCGCTGCTGCGGCGTTCGCTGCGGTCGATGCCAACAAGGCCGACCAGGCTGCGCTCGAAACCATCAAGGGCATCGGCCCGTCGATCTCGGCCAAGATCATCGACGAACGCAAGAAGAGCCCGTTCAAGGACTGGGCCGACATGGTGGACCGCGTCAAGGGCGTCGGCGACGGCAACGCCGCCAAGTTCTCCGAAGCCGGCCTGACGGTCAACGGCGCTGCGTTCAAGGGTGCACCGGCCAAGCCTGCCGCGGCCGACGCGAAGAAAGACGCACCGAAGGCAGACATGAAAGCCGACAAGAAGGAAGAACCGAAGGCAGCCCAGAGCGCCAAGGCAGCGTCTGCCCCCGAGGCCAAGGCTTCTGCCGCCAAGCCTGCCGCTGCAACCGCTCCGGCCGCCAAGGCCTCCGACAAGAAGTAAGGCGGGGCCCGGCTACCAGCACTCAGCGGTGGTCCGGGCGCTGACTCCGCGCTCGCCGCGCTGCGTCAGCGTGAACGTGCCGCAGCCGTCGCTGGCCTGGCTGCCCTGCGGCACCGCGCTGAGGGTGAAGGTGGCGGCCGCCAGGTTCGACAGGCTGAGCGCGTAGTAGCCGTTCTCGCTGCGGTCGCGGTAGACGGCCGGCGGATCGGTCGCGGCGCCCAGCGTTGCCGTGGCGTACGTTCCCTTCTCGGTCAGGTAGCGCTCCATCATCTGCGCCGCTTCCGAGAGCGCTGCCTTGGCCTCGGTGCGGCGCGCCTTGCGCACTGAATCCTGGTAGGCCGGCAGGGCCACCGCGCCCAGCAGCGCGACCACCGCGACCACGATCGTGAGTTCGATCAGCGTGAAGCCGCGCCCGCCCCCGCGCCGCTCACGGCACATGAACCACGCCCAGGGCGGTCTCACCCGGTGTTGCCGAGGCGGCCGTGAACGCAAGCTTCTGCCCCTTGGCGAGCGCGCTCGCATCGACCGGCAAGCCGTTGCGCAGCAGTTGGGTGCGGCCGGGCTTGACGAGCCACCATTTGCCGTCGATCTCGATCTGCGCGCCGTCGCTGCGCAGCGCCGAGAGGGTGCCCATTTGCAGCGGCACGGCTGCCACCGCGGGCGACGGCGGCGCCGCAGCCTTGGCGGGCGGGATGCTGGCGATACCGGCCACACGGTCGGCCCAGGCCGCGCCGCCAGCCCCCAGGGCGGCGGCCGCCAGCGCCATCGCGATCAAGGTTTTCATGGGTCTTCTCCGTTCACTGCACCACGCGCCACATCACACGGACGTCACTGCCATAGCCAGCATCCTCCCCCTTTTTCCGCACGTTGCCTTCTGACGTGGTGATGTACTTGTTCTCGATCTTCCTGCTGCCGTTCTTGACCACCTGGAACACCGGACCCGACGCGAGCCCTTGGGACCTCCAGCCGGAGGTGTTGGTGCTGCCCGAACCATCGCCTCCGGGGAAGACCAGGAAGTCGTCACTGTTCAGCACGCCATCGCCGTTCACGTCGAAGGTGGGCAGGTCGGGGCGGTTGCCGGTGAAGACATCGAACTCCTGCACCCAACTGCTGCCGGTGGGCTGGCAGATATCGCTGTTGTCGGGAATGATCGAAGTGAAGATGGCCCGCCCGCCCCGAATGCGCGCGTCGGCGACGATGCGCTCGCCGCGCGTCGGCAGCGCAACGAACCAGCCCCGCTTGGTGGCGTAGTAGGTGTCGCGGGTGATCATGGGCAAGTCGTCGGTAAGCGGGCTGTCGGTCGGCGGATCGACGCGGTGGGTGCTGGTGCGGTAGGTGTCGCCGCCGCCGGTGGCGGTGCCGGCCACGATCAGTTGCTCCTGCAGTTGATCTGCGGTCACCACCGTGCCGTCCTTGTCCCAGATGCCGTAGGCCGCTTGCCCACCGGTGCGGCCGGGGTCATTCGGCGACAGGTAGCGCCCGGTGCCGAACGTCACCAGGTAGCCGAGGTTGGGCTTGGCCATGCGCGTCACGTCCGGCCGCGAGGTGATGGCCTTGCCGGCACCGGCATCGAACAGGGCTTCTCCGCCCAGGGCCAGCGCCCAATCGTCGGGCGACACCGCCGAAAGGTCGAACTTCCACAGCTTGCCGTTCAGGTCGCCGGCATAGACCGCATCGACAATGTCGTCGCCATCAACGTCGATCGCGGCCGGTGCGGAGAGGCCGATCGAGGCGGCGGTGCCGGCGTCGATCTTGCGCACCAGCGCGCCGGTTTCGGCGTCGATCACATAGAGCAGCGCACGGTCGCGGCCGGGGCTGTT
>JANOVJ010000529.1:0-1501 GCA_031417295.1 bacterium
CGAACAAACCAACGGCCGTGCCCCCGCCGAGAGCGAGATCGCCTCGTCCATGGGCCTGAGCCTGGTCGAGTACCAGGAGATGCTCGGCAAGGTGCGTGGCACCCAGTTGCTGTATCTGGAGGATTTGAGCGGCAGCGGCGACGGCGACGACGACTACCTCGACCGCCATGTGGTCGACGAAGCCGCCAACCCGCTGGCCATGCTGCAGGACCGGCGCATGCGCGAAGCCCTGGTCGAGGCCATCAAGCTGCTGCCCGAGCGCGAGCAGTATGTGATGAGCATGTACTACGAGCACGATATGAACCTGAAAGAGATTGCCGCCGTGCTCAAAGTGACCGAATCGCGGGTGTGCCAGTTGCACAGCCAGAGCATCGCGCGGCTGCGCGTCAAGCTGCGCGCGTTCTAGGCCGGCCAGCGGTATTTGATGTCGGCGAGCTGCCAGGTGGGCTCGAAGCCCTCGGCCTCGATGACAAAGCCGCTGCGCACGTAGAAGGCGCGTGCGCCCTGGTTGCGCGCAAACGTATACAGCCACAGGCTGCCGCACGATCGTTGCTTGGCGCTGTCGAGCAACAGCGTGCCGATGCCCTGACGATGCCAGCCGACACGCACGTGGAGTTGTGCCACCGACTCGGCCGATGCGGCAACGAAGCCGACGATCTGGTCGCCGGCCAGGGCGACTCGCACCTCGTGGTGCGGTAGTACCGTGCTCAGGAAATACTGGCGCTGCTCGGCCACCGAGTGCGGATCGACGATGCCCACGCCGGCCTCGAAGCTGGCTCGCCACATCGCGATCAGCTCGTCGAGCTGGCGCGGCTGGAACGCGGCCACGCTCGGCGGCGCGTGGGGCACGGCCATCAACCCTGGACCGTAGCGACTTCCTCGGTCTCGAATTGTCCCGGCATCACCACCTCGAGCATCTCGATGTCTTCGCTGTGGCCGAGTTCGCGATGGCGGATCTGCGGCGGCTGGTACACGCACGATCCCGCTTCGAGGCGCACGACGCCCTGGCCTTCGTACTCGAACTCGATCCAGCCCTTGAGCACATAGACCAGTTGGAAGCTGGACTTGTGCAAATGCGGCTGGCTGGCGAGCGCGGCACCGGCCGCGGCGCGGATCACATGCGCAACGACGCGCCCACCGGTGGCGCGCTCAATGCCGAGGTCGCGGTACTCGAAGAACGAGCGCAGGCCGCGCGTGAAGTTCGCGTCGCGCGCATGGGTGACGGTGAAGGCTCGGTCGGTCATGGCGGCTCCTCGGGTTTTCGATGCGGCGGCGTCAGGCGCAGTGTGTCACTTGCGCCGGGTCGCCACCGACCGGCATGAACACGATTCTGCCAATGCCGTGGCTGGCGGCAATGATGCGGCAAGGCAGGGCGGGCATCGGCTATCGTCACGCCCCATGAGTCAGGTCCTGATCAACCAATACCTTGCCAAGCTCGACCGCATCAAGAAGATCGGCGGCAGCGATCGTGAAGGCAGCGTGCGCAAGGCCTTCGAGCGGC
>JANOVJ010000530.1:0-3041 GCA_031417295.1 bacterium
CCTTCTTCAACTCGTCGACCTCTTGCCGCAGGCGTTTGATCTCGGCCATCATCTCGTCGATTTGCGCGCTGGATTGCGCCAGCACGGGTGCCGTACCGCAAACGAGCAATGCGGCCGCCAGGCCGATCAGGGTAGGTTTGAGTTGCATATCGCCTCCTGTTTTTCAGTCTGCATCAGTGAAGAATCTGGCCCAGGAACGCGCGCACGCGCTCGCTGGCCTCAGCCCCAAAAAACCGCTCGGGCGGCGCGTCTTCGGCGATCCGCCCCTTGTCGAGAAAGAGGATGCGGTCGCCGACCTCGCGCGCGAAGCCCATCTCGTGCGTCACCACCAGCATCGTCATGCCGCTCTTGGCCAACTGCTTCATCACGTCGAGCACTTCCTTGACCATCTCGGGGTCCAGCGCCGAGGTCGGCTCGTCGAACAGCAGCACCTTGGGCTGCATCGCCAGCGCGCGCGCAATGGCCACCCGCTGCTGCTGCCCGCCCGAGAGTTGAAACGGGTGCTTGAAGGCATGCGCCTTCAGGCCGACGCGGTCGATCAGCTCGCCCGCGCGCTGTGCCGCATCGGCACGCGACATGCCACGCACTCGGCGCGGCGCGAGCGCCACGTTGTCGAGCACGGTCAGGTGCGGGAACAGGTTGAACTGCTGGAACACCATGCCCACCTCGGCGCGCAGCGCTTGCAGGTGCTTGGCGTCGTCGCTGACCTCGATGCCATCGACCACGATGCGCCCGCTGTCGTGCGTCTCCAGGCGGTTCAGCATGCGCAGCAAGGTGCTCTTGCCCGAGCCCGAGGCGCCGAGGATCACCGTCACCTCGCCGGCGTTGAAGGTGGTGCTGACGTCGTGCAGCACGTGCGCCGGCCCGAAGTGCTTGTTGACCCCTTCGACCGTGATCAGGGGTTCGAGCACGGCATTCATGTGAGCTTCCCCTCGATGTCGTAGCGGTGTTCGACAGCATCCGAGAAGCGCGTCATCACCGTCGTCAGCAGCAGGTAGATGGTGGCCGTGGTGGCCAGGATGGGCACCGGCTCGAACGTGGCCGCCTGGATGCGGTTGCCCACATTGGTCAGCTCGACCACGCCAATCGAGTAGGCCAGCGAACTGTCCTTGAGCAGCGCCACGATGTTGTTGACCAGCGGCGGCAGCGAGATCTTGAAGGCCTGCGGGAAGGTGATGTCGATGAAGGTGTGCCAGCGGCTCATGCCGAGCGCGCGCGCTGCCTCGAGCTGCCCCTTGGGAACCGCCAGCAGGCCGGCGCGGATGGCTTCGGCGTTGTAGGCGCCGACGTTGAAGCCCAGCGCCACGCAGGCCGAGGTGAAGTCGTTCATCTGCAGCATCGGCACCATCACCGGCAGCGCGAAAAAGATGAACAGCACCTGCACCAGCAGCGGCGTGCCGCGCATGACCCAGATGTAGCCCGAGGCCAGCCAGCGCAGCGGCGGCACGGCCGACAGCTTGCCCAGCGCCGCCAGCACGCCGAGCACGATGCCGGCCAGGCCGGCAACGACCGTCAGCAAGACCGTGATGCGCGTGCCCTCGGCAAAGAACGCGGCGTTGCTGCCGATGGGCTCGGGAAGATACGACAGCGGTACCGCCAGCAGCCACAGCACCAGCAACATCATCAGCGCGGAGGCAATCATCGTCGCGCTACTGCGCTGCTGGCGTGACCAGGACCGCGGCCAGACCGATCTGAATTTTTTCATGAGCGGCTCCGTTGGCGAGACAGGGCTCAGGCGCTCACTTGCAGCGGATGTCTTCCTTGAACCACTTGGCCGAGATCTTCTCGTAGCTGCCGTCGGCCAGCAGCGCGGCCAGCGCCTTGTTCCATTCGGCAGCCAGCGAGGTGTTGCCCTTGGCCACCGCGGCAGCGATGCGCTCGACAAACACGAACTCGCCGATCTTCATGCCCGCGTTCGGGTTGGCCGCCACCGAGTTCGAAGCCACGAAACGGTCGGTCACCCAGGCGTCAACGCGGCCCGTCACCAGCGAGCTGCGCGCATCGCTGTCCTGCGGGAAGTTCTTCACGTCCTTGATGCCGGGCAGCTTCTTCACGTTCTCGAGGTAGGTGGTGCCGGTCTGCACCGCAACCGTCTTGCCCTGCAGATCGTTCGCGGTGCGGATGGTCGCGACCATAGCCACCACGACGCCACCGGAACAGTAGTGCGGATCGGTGAAGGTCACCGCCTTGGCGCGTTCTTCGGTGATGCCGTGCGAGGCGATCACTGCGTCCCAGCGGTCCTGGCGCAGGCCGGCCAGCAGAGCGTCGAAGCCGAGCGCCTTCCATTCGACTTTCACACCCATCTTGGCCGCCACGGCGTCGGCCAAGTCAACCTCGAAGCCGGTGAGCTTGGCACCGACGAAGTAGTTGAAGGGCGAGAACTGGCACTCGGTGGCGATGCGAATCGTGCCGTCTTTCTTGATCTCCTCGAAGCTTCGAGCCTGCGCCGGGACGGTTGCGGCCAGACCGAGCAGGACCGTGCAGACGGCGGTGAGAAGTTTCTTCATGCTTGTCTCCGTGATGGGGGTCGGTGAGGCGAAGGGGGGGCCAAAGCGTGTCGCGACGGTAGCACGCGCCGGGCCCGTTTTCGGCCGCCCGACGTTCGATGCGAGTGCCGTTCGGGCCTCCCGGGCAAGGCATCAAGCTCGCTGCCGAGATCGGGGTTTTCGAGTTCGGTGGCGTGTCGTCTCGGCGCTGTCGGCCGGCCGGCACCGCTACCATGGCGAGGCTTCGACGAACACAGCAGCGGCGGTCTTCCAGCGCAAGCACTGGTGCTTGCCAGCTAGGCTGGCCTGTTGTTCGCGCCAAGTACCGCGACCTTTCGAAGGCGCTCCGGCGCCGCACTTCCAATGCCCGCACCCGCCTACTTTCACGTCGATGTCTTTGCAGCAGGGCCGCTCAGCGGAAACGGCCTGACTGTCTTCCTCGACACGGATGGCTGGCCGGCCCAGTTCATGCAGCGGCTGACGCAGGAGATGAAGCAGTTCGAGTCGATCTTCCTGTCCGAGATCACGTCGACCGGCGCCCGCGCCCGCGTGTTC
>JANOVJ010000531.1:0-2157 GCA_031417295.1 bacterium
TCCTGGTCGTGGTCGCAATGGGCAAACTGTCGCTGCTCGCGCGCGTGGCCGCCGCCATCGGCGTTGCGCTCGCGGCCTATGTCGCGTTCGAGGTCTACCTCAGCGGCACGCCGATCCTCAACCCGGAGGAAATCTCCAACGCGGTGAAGATCGGGCACTTCAAGTCGTACTTCGACGACGTGACGCTGGCCAGCGCGGCGTTCGGTCGCGGCCTCGCGACCTACTACTACTCTTCCGGCTCGGCAGCGCTCAAGGCCCAGACCGAGATCTCGCCGCTCGACATGCTGCGCTACTTCGGCGTGCCCCTGACCGTGCTTCTGTACGGGTTCCTCCTGTTCCCGGCTCGCCGGCTGTCGCGATACGGCGGCGGCAACGCCATTCATGTGTTCACGTTCGTGCTCTACCTGGTGCTGTCGATGAGCAACCCGGTGCTCTTCAACTCCTTCGGCATGTTGGTCGTGCTCTGGTACTGGTCGAAGATCAGAGGCGGCTCGAACCCGGCCGGGCAACCCGCGGGGCGCGCGTCGGTTTGAATCGTCACGCCGTGATCGTGGCCTACCACCCCGACGCTGCGGCCCTGGCGGTGCTGTTGCAAACGCTGCTGGCGGCCGGGTGCCGTGTCGTGGTGGTCGACAACACGCCCGGCCCGGGTGCCCGCGCGGCCCCGCTGCCGGCCGGTTGCGAGCTGATCGCGCTGGGCGACAACAGGGGCATCGCCGAGGCGCAGAACGTCGGCATCCGGCACGCCCGGCAACAGGGCGCCGACGCCATTCTGTTCTTCGACCAGGACAGCACGATCGATGCCGCCTTCGTGCCCGCGCTGGTGGCCGGGCTGGTGCGCGGCCAGCCAGGTGTCGTCGGGCCGGTCTGCATCGACGCCGCCCGCGCCTTCGAGTACCCGGCCTACCGGCTGAGCCGCTGGGGCTATCCGCTGAAGGTGCTCTCGGCGGCCCGGTCGCTGCCCTACCCGGTGGACCTGATCATCTCGTCGGGCTCGGCCGCAACCAGCGTGACGTTCGACATCGTGGGCCTGCTGGATGAGGACTTCTTCATCGACGGTGTCGACCTGGAGTGGTGCCTGCGTTGCCGCGCACTCGGCGTCACGATCACGGTGGATCCCCGGGTCACGCTGCGGCACTCGATCGGCGAGGTGTCGGTGCCCGTCGGGCCGCTCACGACCTTCGTGCACAGCCCGGCGCGCAGGTACTACCGGATGCGCAACGCGTTCCTGATGTTGCGCAAGCCGCATGTGCCGAAGCTGTTCGGCCTCAAGTCGGTGGTTTCTGCGCTGGCTCACGCGCTGCTCCAGTTGCCGATGGTCGAGAACCGCCGCGAGCACCTCGCGGTCTGCTGGGCCGGACTGCTTGACGGCCTGCGTGGCGTGCGCGGAAGGCGGGCCTAGGATGCAACGGCCCCCAGCTCACTTCGTTCGCGGCCCCCGAGGGGCGCGCAGTGCCCTTCGGGCGGCCGAGCGGGCACTGAGATGACGGTCAGCGTCTGCATGGCCACCTACAACGGCGCGCAATACCTGCGGGCGCAGTTGCTCTCGATCCTGGCGCAACTCGGCGGCAGCGACGAAGTGGTCGTGGTCGATGACGCATCGACCGACGCCACGCTGGCGGTGTTGCGCGCGACGGGCGATGCCCGCGTGACCGTTCACACCAACCCGCGCAACCTCGGGCATGTGCAGACGTTCGCGCGTGCCATGGCGCTGGCGAAGAACGAGGTGATCTTCCTGGCCGACCAGGACGACGTCTGGCTGCCCGACCGGCTGCAGCACATGCTCGACGCACTCGACGCTTCGGGCGCGCTCGTCGTCGCCAGCAACTTCGCCTGCATCGACCGGGAAGGTCGGCCCACGGCCTTCCCCTGCCACCGGCTCCGGGCCGCCGACTCGAAACGGTACCTGGCCAATCTCGCCGGCATCTTCGCTGGCCGGCGCGGCTACTTCGGGTGTGCGATGGCGCTGCGGCGCGGCATTCTGAAGGTCGCGCTGCCGATCCCGGCCTTTGTAGAATCGCACGACTTGTGGCTGGCGCAGATCGCCAACCTCGCCCGCGCCAATGTCCACCTCGAAAGCAACACGCTGACCCGGCGAATCCACGGCGCCAACGCGACCGATCTGTCTCGCCCGCTGTGGCGCAAGCTGTGGTCCCG
>JANOVJ010000532.1:0-2640 GCA_031417295.1 bacterium
GGGGTGTTCGACCTTGATCACCTCGGCGCCGAACTCGCCCAGAAGCGTGGCCGCATACGGCCCGGCCAGGAAGTTGCCGACATCGATCACGCGCACGCCTTGCAGCGGGGTGACAGGGGTGGACGGGGAGGCGGCGGTCACAGGCAATCTCGGTGGCGCCGCCGGCCGGGACCGATGAGCGTTGGGGTTGGGGTTAGGGTTTGGATTGGGCTGATTTGCAGAAGAGAGGTTAGATTTGCCAGCGTCGCGCAGAGCCGAGGGGAATCCCGCGCCAATCCGCAGACTTTCTGAAGCCAGCATCGGAATCGCTTATGGACCCGCTCACCGACACCCCCTTTCGCGACTGGATCGGCCGCACCGAACAGCTCCACGACCCGCTGTCGCCCGTCCAGGCACAGGCGGCGCAGGCGATGCTCGACGAGGCCGGGCCGGCGCTGGTGGACGGCGACGCGCTGCCGCTGCCCTGGCACTGGTTCTACTTCCTGCCGCGGGCGCCGCAAGCGGCGCTCGACGCCGACGGCCACCCGCAGCGCGGCGGCTTCCTGCCGCCGATCCCCTACCCGAGGCGGATGTTTGCCGGCGCGCGGATCCGTGCCCACCGGCCGCTGCACGTCGGCCGGCCGGCGCTGCGCGAGGGCACGATCCGCGACGTGGTTTTGAAAGACGGCAAGAGCGGCGCGCTGGCCTTCGTGACCGTGGCCTACCGCCTGATGCAGGACGGCGTGCTGTGCCTGGAAGAAGAGCAGGACATCGTCTACCGCGAGCCGGGCGCGGCGGTGGCGGCCCCCACGGCGACCGTGCTTCCCGCGCCGCCCGCGGGCTGCTGGGCGCGCACGCTGCAGCCCGATACGCGGCTGCTGTTCCGCTTCTCGGCGCTGACCTTCAACGCCCACCGCATCCACTACGACCGCGCCTATGCCGCCGATGTGGAAGGCTATCCCGGCCTGGTGGTGCACGGGCCGCTTACCGCCGTGCTGCTGCTGCAACTGGTGCGCCAGTCCACCCCGCGCCCGGTGACGGCGTTCAGCTTTCGCGGCGTGGCGCCGCTGTTCGACCTGGGGCCGATCCGCCTGCTGGCGACAGCGGCCGAAGACACCGTGGCGCTGGAAGCGCGAGGCCCGGACGGTCGCGCGGCGCTGCTGGCCACGGCCACGTTGGGCTGAGCACCATGCACGTCACCTTGCGGCACCTGAGAACCTTTGAAGCGGTGGCCCGCTGTGGCTCGATCTCGCGCGCCGCCGCCGAAATCCACGTCTCGCAGCCGGCGGTGTCGATGCAGATGAAGCAGCTCGAAGAACAGATCGGCCTGCCGCTGCTGGAGCAGGTGGGCAAGCGCATGTTCCTCACCGAAGCCGGGCAGGAATTGCGCGGCCACGCGCGCGACATTGCCGCGCGCATGGTCGACCTGAACACGGCGATGGACCAGTTCCGCGGCCTCGAACGCGGCCTGCTGCGGCTGGCGGTGGTGTCGACCGCGAACTACTTCCTGCCGCACCTGATTGCCGCGTTCAACCAGCGGCACCCCGGCGTGCGGGTGAGCTTGCAAGTGGCCAACCGCAAGTTCGTGCTGTCGGCGCTGGCGGAGAACAGCACCGACCTGGCGATCACCGGCCAGCCCCCGGACAGCCTGGACGTGGTGGCGCAGCATTTCATGGACAACCCGCTGGTGGTGATCGCCGCGCCCAGCCACCCGCTCGCGGCATTGAAGGCCGTGCCGCTGCAGCGCATGGTGGAGGAAATGCTGGTCGTGCGCGAACCCGGCTCGGGCACCCGCGCCGCGATGGAGCGCCACTTCGCGTCGCAGGGCCTGAGCTACCGCGCGGGGTGCGAGTTCGGGACCAATGAGGCGCTGAAACAGGCGGTGCGCGCCGGGCTGGGCCTGGGCGTGGTATCGGCGCAGACGATCGAACTCGAGCTCCAGACCGGCTGCCTCGTCGTGCTGCCGGTCGCGGGCTTTCCACTCGTGCGCCAGTGGTACGTGCTGCACCGCACGCACAAGCGGCTGTCGGCGGCTGCGCTGACGTTTCGCGAGATGCTGCTCGGGCTCGACCCGGCAGCGCCGCTGGCGGGAGCGCAGCCGAGCGCTCCCGGAGCCGGCCTGAAGTGAGGCGGCGCGAGCATGGTTGCAGATCTTTGCGGGTGATATCTTTTGGACGCAAAGGACGCAAAGGGCCGGCCCAATGCGCAAGCACACGTGAGAAAGCCCCCAAGTCGTTGACGACCTGGGGGCTTGATCACAAACGGTCCCTTGCGGAACCTTGGATGGTGGAGCCGGGGGGAATCGAACCCCCGTCCGCTGGCCATCGTCAGGCAGATCTACATGCTTAGCTGGCTGATTTGGTTTTAAGGCCCTGGGTCGCGCAGCAGCACGCTACCCCGGGCCCGATTCACTTAGTTTGATCCCGTGCTGAATGACGCAACCCGGGACGAGCCCATGTGTATGACCTCGCAGCCTTCAGGTTTTACCCCTCAGGCCCAGCCCATCGGCCAACTGTTGCGAGGCTCACCGGTGTTAAGCGGCGAGAGCGTACGTTTGATCGTTCGCAGTTACTTTGTTTCCAGTGGATTAACGAGCGAACTGGTGCTCGGCATGCCCTGTTCCAACTCCGCACCCGCGTCGAAGCCAGGTCGGCCCCTGGA
>JANOVJ010000533.1:0-2928 GCA_031417295.1 bacterium
GCTGAACCAGCAGCGTGAGGTCGAGGTCGCGCGGGCACGGCAGCGCGCGGACGTGGCGACCGAGCGGGCGCAGCGCGAGCAGGCGGCCGAAGGCGCGCAGATCGGCGCCAAGCAGGCGATCGATGCGGCGCGCATCCGCTCGGAGCAGAGCATCGAGCAGGAGCGGATCGGCAAGGAGCGTGCGATCCAGGGCGCCGAGATCGAGCGCCGGATGACACTCGAATTGGCCGAGCAGCAGCGCGCGATCGCGATCGCCCGCGAGAGCAAGGCGCAGAGCGAGGCGCAGGCCGACGCCGAGACGGCGCGCGCTTTGGCCGTGTCGGCCGAGGAGAAGGTGTTCACCGCGCGCGAGGTCGAGATGGCCGAGCGCAAGAAGGCGATCGAGCTGATCGGCGCGGCGCAGGTGGCCGAGCGCGACGCGTTGCGCCTGACTTCGGCGGCGCGGGCCGAGAAGAGCGCCAGCGCCGACCGCGGCGCCGCGGTGCGTGCGCAGGCCGAGGCCGACGCCGATGCCGACAAGATCAAGGCGATGGCCTTGCGCGTGCGCGCCGAGATCGAGGCCGAGGCGATGCGGATGATGAACGAGGCCCACAACATGCTCTCGCCCGAAGCGCGGATGTCGGCCCTGCGGCTGAAGCTGGTCGAGAAGGCCGAAGGCATCATCCGCGAATCGGTGCGGCCGATGGAGCGCATCGAGGGCATCAAGATCCTGCACGTCGATGGGCTGGGCGGCTCGGGTGGCGGCAGCGGCGAAGGCATGAACGGGGGCGGCGGCAACTTTGCGGACGGGGTCGTGAACTCGGCGCTGCGTTTTCGGGCGCAGGCGCCGCTGGTGGATCAGTTGCTGCGCGAGATCGGCATCGAGGGCGGGGACATCCAGCGGCTGGTCGGCGGCGTCAGCGGAGCGCAGGTCGCGTTGCCGCCGGCTGCGGCGAAGGAGTGAATGTGGGCCTCCGAGTTGCAGCGTTGGCAGTGGGTGTCGCGTCGACTTCTTGCCGCCTGCAGCCGGAAGCGGGGTCGCCGACTCCGTTCAGCCAATTCCTATTCTCTCCGTCGGCGACCCCGCTCCCGGCTGGTGTGGGCGTGCTCGGGACGCTGCAAAAGCAGGAGGCGGGGCGATGATCCAGATCTACGTCTCGAGCGTCATCGACGCCAGCGCCGACACCGTGTGGTCGCGCATCCGCGATTTCAACGGCCTGCCGCAATGGCATCCGATGATTGCCGACAGCCGGATCGAGAACAGCCAGGCGAGTGATCGCGTCGGCTGCGTCCGCCACTTCCACACCCGCGACGGCGGAATGATCCGCGAGAAGCTGCTGGCGTTGTCCGACTACGACTTCAGCTGCATCTACGAAATCCTCGAAAGCCCGATGGGCGTGGACAACTACGTGGCCACCCTCAAGCTCACGCCCATCACCGATGGCAACCGCTGCTTCGCCGAATGGAGCGCCGAGTTCGAATGCGCGCCGGGCCGCGAAGCCGAGCTGACGCGGGCTATCGGGCAAGACGTGTTCCAGGCCGGCTTCGACGCCTTGAAGCGCAACCTGCGCTGACCGCTGCCCGCGGCGGTACCGCGGCTTTTCATCACCCCCGGAGATAGCCATGCACGCTCGATCCCACCTGCTTGCGGCCGCTGTGGCCTTGTTCCTCGTGACGCAACATGCCGCGGCCGCCGAGCCGATGAAGCTGCCCCCGCTGAAAAAGCAAGCCACGGTTCAAAAGGTCATCGACGAACACCTGGACGCGCTCAACAAGTGCGACTGGAACCGGTTGATGGCGCAGTACCCGAACGATGTCGAGATTCATCTGCCGGATGGGGTCGTGGTCAAGGGCCGCGAGAAGGTAGGCGAGCTCTTCACCGGCTTTTGCAAGGCGCGCCCCGACGGATTGAAAGGCTTGAAGTTCACCGCCGAAAGTTCGTTCGTTGTGGGCAACACGGTGAATGCAATGTGGCGCGCCGAGGCGGACTTCCTCGCCGAACCATACAAGGGATCGGACGCCTACGTCACGCGCGATGGCTTGATGGCCGCGCAAGTCACCACCTTCGACGGCGCCAAGCTGAAATTCAAGAAATAGGCACCGTCTTCGAATGCTGCAGAAAGTCGTCCGCTCCACGGTCATCGACGCGCCGATCGAGCGCGTCTGGGCCGTGCTGCGCGACTTCAACAGCCACGACCAGTGGCACAGCGCGGTGGAGGCCAGCCGCATCGAAGGCGGCGAGCGCAGCGACCAGGTCGGCTGCGTGCGCAGCTTCACGCTCAAGGACGGCAACCGCATTCGCGAGCAATTGCTCACGCTGTCGGACCGCGAGCACAAGAGCACCTACTGCATCGTCGAAGCGACCGTGCCGCTGCAGCGTTATGTGGCCACGCTCACGCTCAAGCCGGTAACCGACGGCCAGCGCACCTTCTGGCATTGGGAATCGAGCTTCGCCACGCCGCCGGGCCGGGAGCGCGAGCTGCACGACCTGGTGGCGCAAGGCGTGTACGAAACCGGCTTCGAGAACCTGCGGCGGCATCTGCGCCAGGGCAGCGACCTGCGGGCTCGCGGCCAGACGGCCATGCCGGCGGCGCTGGCTTTGCCCACCCGCCGCGTCGTCGTGCCCCGCTACGGCGCGGCCGATGTGCTGGCGGTCGAAGACACACACGTGGCCGCGCCGGGCGCGGGCGAGGTGCGGATTGCGCAACGCGCGGTCGGCATCAATTTCATCGATGTTTATTTGCGGCGCGGCTGGGTGCCTTCGATGCTGCCGGTGGCGGCAGGATCGCCGGGCGTGCTGGGCATGGAAGCGGCGGGCAGCGTGCTCGATGTGGGGCCGGAGGTGAGCGGGTTTCTGCCCGGCGACCGGGTGGCCTATCTCGGCCCCGTCCACGGCGCCTACTGCGGCGTGCGCTGTGTGCCCGCCGCGTGGGTGCTGCGGCTGCCGGC
>JANOVJ010000534.1:0-2393 GCA_031417295.1 bacterium
AGTTCGTTCGGGACCGAGGTCGTGTCGCATCAATGCGGCACGGCCCGCTTCGGCACCGACCCGGCCCGCTCGGTACTCGACCCGCTGTGCAAGGCTTGGGACCACGACAACCTGTACGTCGTCGATGCGAGTTTCTTCCCCTCGTCGGCGGCGGTGAACCCGGCCCTCACGGTCGCGGCGCAGGCGCTGCGGGTCGGCCACCATTTGCGCCACGAGGTGCTGCGATGAGTCGGGCGCTGGCGGTGGTGACGGGCGGGCGGCGGGGCATTGGCGCGGGCATCGCTATCGAACTTGCGGCGCGTGGCTTCGACCTCGCCGTGACCGACATCGACACGGCGGATGCCGCCGACACGCTGGCGGCCATCACCGCTCACGGCGCCCGCGTGACGCTGCTGCAAGCCGACTTGGGCGACACCGCGCGGCACCCTGCGCTGGTGGACGAGATCGTCGCATGGGGCGGCCCGATCGCCTGCCTTGTGAACAACGCCGGGGTGCCGGCGGCGCAGCGCGGGGATTTGCTGCTGATCGGCGAAGCGGCCTACGACAGCGTGCTCGATGTGAACCTGCGTGGCAGCTTCTTTTTCACGCAGGCGGTCGCGCGCCACATGGTCGCAACGCCTTGCACGCCGGCCGCGCCACCGCGCAGCATCGTCACGGTTTCGTCGGTCAGTGCCGAGATGGCCTCGGTCGAACGCGGCGAGTACTGCCTCTCTAAGGCCGGCCTGGCGATGCTGACCAAACTGTTCGCGCTGCGCCTCGCGCCGCACGGCATCGGCGTGTTCGAGGTCCGCCCCGGCATCGTCCGCACACCGATGACCGAGGGCGTGGCCGCGAGCTATGACCAGCGCATCGCCGATGGCCTGGTGCCGATGGCGCGCTGGGGCACGCCGCACGATGTGGCCCAGGTGGTGGCCGCGCTGGCCACGGGCCAATTCGCGTTCTCGACCGGCAGCGTCATCAACGTGGACGGCGCCTTGTCGGTGCCTCGGTTGTGAGCATGAAAAGTTTCGACTACATCATCACCGGCGGCGGTTCGGCCGGCTGCGTGCTGGCCAACCGGCTGAGTGCCGACCCGGCCGTCAGCGTGCTGCTGCTGGAGGCGGGTGGGGCCGACACGCACCCGTTCTTCCACTGGCCCGCAGGCTTCGCGAAGATGACCCGCGGCCGCGGCTCGTGGGGCTGGCACACGGTGCCGCAAAAACACTTGAACGGGCGCACGATCCGCTTCACGCAGGCCAAGGTGATTGGCGGCGGCTCGTCGATCAACGCCCAGCTCTACACCCGCGGTGTGCCGGCCGACTACGACGAATGGGTCAGCCGTGGCGGCGCCACCGGCTGGGGCTACGACGATGTGTTGCCGTACTTCAAGCGCTCGGAAAACAACCAGCGCTTCGCCAATGAATTTCACGCCTACGGCGGGCCGCTCGGCGTGTCGAACCCGATCAGCCCGCTGCCGATCTGCGAAGCGTTTTTCCAGGCCGGGCAGGAACTCGGCATCCCGTTCAATGCCGACTTCAACGGCGCCAGCCAGGCCGGCCTGGGCTACTACCAACTGACGCAGTTGAACGCGCGCCGCTCGTCGGCCGCGACCGGCTTCATCGAGCCGGTGCGCGCGCGCAGCAACCTCACGATCGAGTTGAATGCGCAGGCGTTGAAGGTTGTGGTCGAAGGCGGGCGCGCGGTCGGTGTGCACATGGTCAGCGGCAACAGCCGCACGCCCGAGACGGTGCACGCACGGCGCGAGGTGATCGTCTCGTCGGGCGCGATCGGCTCGCCGAAGCTGTTGATGCAGTCCGGCATCGGGCCGGCCGCACACCTCGAATCGGTGGGTGTGAAGTGCCTGCTCGACCGGCCCGGCATCGGCGCCAACCTGCAAGACCACCTCGACCTTTTCGTCATCGCCGAGTGCACCGGCGACCACACCTACGACAAGTACAACCAGCCGCACCACGCCGCCTGGGCCGGCTTGCAGTACCTGCTGCTGGGCAAGGGGCCGGTGGCCTCCAGCCTGTTCGAGACCGGCGGCTTCTGGTATGCCGACATGGCAGCCGCGGCGCGTTCGCCCGACATCCAGTTCCACCTCGGCCTGGGCTCGGGCATCGAGGCCGGCATGGCCAAACTGCGCAACGCCGGGGTGACGCTCAACACCGCCTACCTGCGGCCGCGCTCGCGCGGCACGGTGCGGCTGGCCAACGCCGACCCGGCCAGTGCGCCGCTGATCGACCCGAACTATTGGGCCGACCCGCACGACCGCGCGATGGCCCTCAACGGCCTGCGCCTGGCGCGCGAAATTCTGCGCCAACCAGCGCTGCGCCGCTACGTGCAAAGCGAGGTGCTGCCCGGCGCCGCAGCTGTCAGCGACGAGGCCTTGTTCGACTACGCCTGCGCCAATG
>JANOVJ010000535.1:0-5522 GCA_031417295.1 bacterium
GGACGCGCGATCCGTCGGCCTGGCTTTTCAGGACGATGTCGCGGAATTGATCGGGCGCGGTCAGGCGTGAGCGGGCGGTGACGGTCGCCGACAGCATCTGCTGCGGTCCCGATGGCTGCGCCCCGATCTGCCCGGCCGCGACCTGCGTGTTCTGGGCCTGGATCGCGGTCGTGACGTCGCTCGGCATCAGCTTGACCGCGGCCAGCTTATACGGGTCGAGCCAGATCCGCAGCGCATATTGCGAGCCGAACACATTGACGTCGCCGACGCCCTTGATCCGCCCGATCGCGTCCTGAAGATTGGACACGAGATAGTCGGCGACGTCGATGTTGGTAACTTTGTCGGTCGCGTCGTAAACTGCTACGATCAAAAGGAAATCCGAGTTAGACTTGGTGACGTTGACGCCCTGCTGCTGCACCTGTTGCGGCAATCGAGGGAGGGCCTGCTGGACCTTGTTCTGGACCTGGACCTGCGCGATGTCGGGGTCGGTGTCCAGCGAGAAGTAGGCCGTCAAGCTCAACTGCCCGGTGGACGAGCTGGTCGAGGTCATGTAGAGCATGTTGTCGACGCCGTTGATCTGGGCCTCGATCGGCGCGGCAACGGAATCGGCCAGCGTCTTCGCGTCGGCGCCGGGGTAGGTGGCCGAGACCGTCACCTGCACCGGCGTGATCGACGGGTACTGCTGCACCGGCAGCACCAGCATCGACAACAGGCCCGCCAGCACGAGCAGGATCGCGACGACGGCGGCGAAGATCGGCCGTTCGATGAAGAAGCGGGAGAACATGCGCGGAGCGGCTCGGGCTCGGGCTCAGCGGCTCGAAGCCGGGGCCGACGCCGGCTGAGCCGCCTTCGGCATCACGGTGACGGTCGCGCCGGCCGACAGCCGCTGCGCCCCATCGACCACGAGCTGATCACCGGCCTTCAGCCCTTCGCTGATGAACCAGCTGTCGCGGTACCACTCGCCAACGACGACCGGCCGCAACTCGGCCTTGCCTTCCTTGTTGACCAGCCACACGAAGTGGCCCTGCCCGCTCTGCTGCACCGCACGCTGCGGCACCAGGATGGCGTTCGGCCGCACCGCGCCTTTCAAGCGCGCACGCACGTACTGGTTCGGGCGCAGCGTGCCCTTGGGGTTGGCTACGCTGGCGCGGATGAGGAACGTGCCGGTCTGCGCGTTGTACGACGGGTCGGCAAAGGTGATCTTGCCGGTGAACGGGTACACCGTGCCGTCGCCCTGCTCGATCTCGACCCCCAGGTTGCGGTCTTCCGGCAGCACGAGGCGGCCGGCCTTGATGTCGGCCTCGATGCGCTGGACCTCGTTCTCCGACAGGCTGAAGTTGACCCACATCGGCGACAGCACCGAGACCGTCGTGAGCTGCGCGTTCTGTGGGCTGACGTAGGTGCCGTCGGCCACCACCGCGAAGCTCGTGATGCCAGCGACCGGCGAGCTGATGGTGGTGTACGACAGGTCGAGCTGGGCCGACTGCAGCTGCGCCTTCGATTGCGCCACCGCCGCCCCGGCCTGTTCGTACTGGCCGGTCGCGTCGTCCAGGTCTTTCTGCGACAGCGCGTTCTGCTCGACCAGCGGCTTGGTGCGCTTCAGGTTCGACGTCGCCACATCGAGCGCGGCCTGGTTGCGCTGCAAGGCCGCGGCGGCGCCGTCCACCTGGGCCTGGAACGGCTTCGGGTCCATCTTGAACAGCACCTGCCCGGCCTTGACGACGGCGCCTTCGGTGTAGACGCGCTTGTCGAGGAAGCCGGACACGCGGGCCTGGATGTTGACGGCCTGCGAGCTTTGCGTCTGCGCCACGTATTCGTTCGAGACTGCCACGTCGCGCGCTTCGACGCTGAGCGTCGTCACCTCCAGCGGCGCGGGCGCCAGCTTGGGCGGCTCCTTGCCGCAGCCGGCCAGGGTGGCGAGGGTGATCGCCAAGGCGGCGGCGCGCATTCCTTGTGTCAACAACCTGGTGGCGAAGCTATCGCTGTTCATCATGGGTGTGCGCACGTGGCTGTCCGACCGCGAACGACGCGAGGATATCAAGAAGCGGTCTGCGCGCCGCAGCCCTTTCGTCAAGGCGTGAGTGTGATCTTTGTCGTGGCAAACAGTGTGCTGAAGTCGGTCGAGCCGCCACAGGCCGCGCTCGCCAGAACCTGCACGTTGCCGGCCTGGCCCCACAGGATGAGCTCGCACAACTCGTACTCCCCGGCCACACCGGCCACGGCGGTGCTTCCCGTATCGGCCGCAACCACCCTCACGCCGATGAAGGGCGCCTGGTTCGCGGTGCCCCTGGCGATCGCGGACAACGACACCGTGGGCGTCAGGACCTGGCCGCTGGCAAAGGTGGGCGCCACGGCATCGTAGGCGCCGGGGTTGACGACCGTGAACGTGGTGTTGCCCAGCGCGCTTGCCGGGATTGCCCACCACGTCTTCGACACGCGCTTCGTCGATCGTCCACACGCCGGGTTGCAGCAGCCTGCCGCTGTAGAAGGACGAGACATTGCGAATGCCCGAAAGATCGTCCGTGCCCTTGATCAGCACGCTGAGCGACTGCTGCGCCAAGCCCGGGTTCAGCAAACGGGGTAGCGGTGAACTTCGTCAGCACGGGCGGCGTCACGTCCAGCGGCGCGGCCGGGCCAACCGCGCGGCCGGGCTCCCCGCAGGCGCCCTGTGCATCAGCACTTCAGGTGAAAGCTCGGGCGCGCCGAGGGCGGCGCCGGTTCCAAGGCTGCTCAGGATGGCGGCCCAACCCAGGCAGGCCTGTCGTTGATTCAGCATCGGTGGCCTCCGAAGGGAGTTTGACGAGCGCGCCGGCCTTCGACGCTGTCTGAGCACGGTCCCCCGAGGCGGCGCCGGTCCAGTTTGGTCGGGCTTGTCGTGGCAGTCAACCACAAGCTTCGCCGCTCGGCGGCGCCTTCACTCCCTGGCCCCACGGGCGACGCCGCACCGCTGGCTACACTGGCCGCCACATGAAGGAACCCCGCTACGCCTGGGTCGTTGTCTGGGCCGCGTTCGTGAGCCTGGCCGTGATCTTCGGCGTGGCGTATTCGTTCGCCGCGTTCTTCGCCTCCTTCGCTGGCGAGTTCGCAGCGCAGCGCGCCGACGTGTCGCTCGTGTTCGGCCTCTCGGGCCTGATCTACTTCGTGCTTGGCGCCGGCGGCGGCATGCTCTCGGACCGCTTCGGCCCGCGCATCGTCTGCTGCGCCGGCATGGTGTGCATCGCGCTCGGGCTGGCCGGCAGCAGCGTCGCCACGTCGATGACCGCGATCTACGCCGCCTGGGGCGTGGGCATCGGCGTCGGCATCGCGCTGGTCTACACACCGGCCATCGCCTGCGTGCAGCCCTGGTTCACGCAGCGCCGCGGGCTCGCCGCCGGCATTGCCAGCGCGGGCATCGGCGCGGGCACGGTGCTGGTGCCGCTGCTCGCCGCGGCAGCCATCGGCGAGTGGCAGTGGCGCGGCGCGATGCGCGCGGTGGCGGTGGGCGCACTCGTGGCCGGCATCGGCGCGGCCTGGTGGCTGCGTCGCGCGCCGCTGCCGGCAGCGTCGCCAGGCAACGCACGCGCCTCGGGCGACAGCCTGGCCGAAGCCTTGCGCAGCCGGCGTTTCTGGTGGCTCTACCTGATGACGATGCTGGCCGCGCCGGGCATGTTCATCCCGTTCGCGCACGTCTCGGCGTCGGCGCGCGACCTCGGCATCGACGAGGCGCACGCCGTCGGGCTGGTTGGCTTGATCGGCGTGGGCAGCCTCGTCGGCCGCTTTGCCATCGGCGCGCTGGCCGACCGGCTGGGCCGGCAGCGCACGCTGACGCTCGCGCTGCTGTCGATGGGCCTGACCTACCTGCTCTGGCTGGCCGCCGGCAGCTACACCGCGCTGGCCGTGTTCGCGCTCTGGCTCGGCCTGAGCTACGGCGGCATCGTGTCGCTGCTGCCCGCGATCTGCATGGACTTGTTCGGCGCCCGCGCGGTGGCGAGCATCCTCGGCACGCTCTACAGCGCCGCGGCGCTCGGCAACCTGCTCGGCCCGGTGGCGGCGGGCGCGGTGTTCGACCGTGCGGGCAGCTATGCGCCGGTGATGTGGGCGTGCGTGGTGTTGTGTGCGCTGTCGGCGCTGGCGGCTGCGCGGCTCGTTCGCGAGCGCGGGCCGACGTACTGATCGGAAAGGCGCTCGACCATGCCTACACGAGACCCACGATCTGATTGAGCACAGCGCAAGCCTGCGCGAAGACCGCCTTGTCCAACGCGCCTTGCGGATGCGGCTTGGCGCCTCGTGCGCGCCAGTCGAACGACTTGGGTTGGTGGCAAAGCACGTAGCTGGTCTTGCCCGCCTTCTTGGCGCCACCCGCCGCGCCGGCCACGAGCGCAAATGGATTGGTCGCGTTGTAGCCGGCAGTCGTCATCGGCAGGCCGATCACGAGGCCGGTATGCGCATTGAAGGCGCTGGGCGACAGGACCAGCATCGGGTGCAGATCACGCATCTCAGCACCGGCGTGCGGATTGCAGTCGATCCAGATCACATCCTGCCGCTCGGGCACCCAGCCGCGCGGAGCTTGCGAACGGGCCCGGGTGCGCGGATGCACCTGACCCTGGCTCGCCGTGCCCGTCACCACGCCTCGCGTCCGACAGGGTTCGTTGCCATCGCCTCGCCGCCATGCACTGCCGGGTCGAACAAGGCGAGCCGGTCCGCCAGCGACAGCGGCTTGTCGCCATGCGGCGTGATGACGACGCGCCCGTCTTCAACCGTGATGCGCACGCGCTGGTTGGCTGTGAGCCGGGCCTCACGGGCAACAGCCGCCGGCAGCCGTACACCGAGGTTGTTGCCCCAGGGCTTGATGTCGAGAATGGCTTCGGTCATGGCAGGCTTCCGGTGTTTAGACGTGTTTATACACCTTTCTCAGCCTTGTCACGCTGCGACGGAGTGGAAGAGGCCGCGGCGCAATCAACCCGCCTGCAAAGTCACCGCGGTGACCTCCTGCAGCGCCGCCAGCGTCAACCCCTCGCACATCTCGACCACCGTCGCGCCGTCAGGCCCGAGGGCTATCACCGCCAGGTCGGTATAGACCCGGCTCACGCACGCAAGCCCCGTCAGCGGGTAGGTGCAGCGCGGCACGAGCTTGCTCTCGCCCGCCTTCGTGCAGTGCTCCATCATCACCAGCGTCTTCTTCGCGCCGAGGGCCAGGTCCATCGCGCCGCCGACGGCGGGGATCGCATCCGGCGCGCCGGTGTGCCAGTTGGCGAGGTCGCCGCTGGCCGAGACCTGGAACGCGCCGAGCACGCAGACGTCGAGGTGGCCGCCACGCATCATGGCAAAGCTGTCGGCGTGGTGGAAGAACGCGCCGCCCGGCAGCAGCGTCACCGGCTGCTTGCCGGCGTTGATGAGGTCGTAGTCCTCGCTGCCCGCGGCCGGCGCCGGGCCCATGCCGATGACACCGTTCTCGCTGTGGAGGATGACTTCGCGGTCGGCGGGCAGGTGGTTGGCGACGAGCGTCGGCAAGCCGATGCCGAGGTTGACGACGGCGCCGTCGG
>JANOVJ010000536.1:0-5292 GCA_031417295.1 bacterium
CATCAACATGGTGGCCCTGATCGACGGCCAGCCCAAGCTGTGCAATCTGAAGCAGTTGCTCGAGATCTTCCTCGAACACCGCCGCGAGGTGGTGACGCGGCGCACCGCCTTCGAGTTGAAGAAGGCGCGCGAGCGCGGCCATGTGCTCGAAGGCCTGGCGGTCGCGCTGGCCAACATCGACGAGTTCATCGAGACCATCAAGACTTCGCCGACCCCGCCGGTGGCCAAGGCCGCACTGATGGCCAAGAGTTGGGACAGCGGCTTGGTGCGCGACATGCTGCAACGCGCCGAGGCCGACACCGCGGGCGGACGCGCCGCCTACCGCCCCGAAGGCCTGCCGCCGCAGTACGGCATGCAGCCCGACGGCCTGTACCGACTTTCCGACGACCAGGCGCAAGAAATCTTGCAGATGCGCTTGCAGCGCCTGACTGGCCTCGAGCAAGACAAGATCGTCGGCGAGTACAAGGAAGTGATGGCGCAGATCGCCGACCTGCTCGACATCCTGTCCAAGCCGAACCGCGTCACGACGATCATTGCCGAAGAACTCGCCGCACTGAAAGCCGAATTCGGCAGCAGCAAGCTCGCGGCGCGGCGCAGCCAGATCGAGCGCAATGTGCAGGAGCTCGGCACCGAAGACTTGATCACCCCGGCCGACATGGTGGTCACGCTCAGCCACACCGGCTACATCAAGAGCCAGCCGCTCGGCGAGTACCGGGCACAACGCCGCGGCGGTCGCGGCAAACAGGCCACGCAGACCAAGGAAGACGACTGGGTCGACCAGCTCTTCATCGCCAACACGCACGACTGGATCCTGTGCTTCTCCAACCGCGGCCGCGTCTACTGGCTCAAGGTCTGGGAAGTGCCGCAGGGCTCGCGCAATTCGCGCGGCCGGCCGATCGTCAACATGTTCCCGCTGCAGCAGGGCGAAAAAGTCAACGTGGTGCTGCCGCTGACCGACGGCTTCCGCAGCTTCCCGGCCGATCACTACGTGTTCATGGCCACCGCGCAAGGCACCGTGAAGAAGACCGCGCTCGACGTGTTCAGCAACCCGCGCAAGGCCGGCATCATCGCAGTCGATCTGGACCCGGGCGACTACCTGATCGGCGCCCGCCTCACCGACGGCCGCCACGACGTGATGCTGTTCTCCGACGGCGGCAAGGCAGTGCGCTTCGACGAGGAAGACGTGCGCCCGATGGGCCGCAACGCGCGCGGCGTGCGCGGCATGATGCTCGACGACGGCCAGAGCGTGATCGCGATGCTCGTTGCCGAGCGCGACGACACGCAGGCGGCCAGCCCGGTGAGCGTGCTCACTGCAACCGAGAACGGCTACGGCAAGCGCACCAGCATCGTCGAGTACACCCGCCACGGCCGCGGCACCAAGGGCATGATCGCGATCCAGCAGAGCGAGCGCAATGGCAAGGTGGTGGCGGCCACGCTGGTGCGCGCCGAAGACGAGATCATGCTGATCACCGACAAGGGCGTGCTGGTGCGTACGCGGGTGGCGGAGATTCGCGAACTCGGCCGTGCCACGCAGGGCGTGACGCTGATCGCCCTCGACAAGGCCACACACCTGATCGGCGTGCAGCGCATCGTCGAGAACGACGCCAACATTGACAGTGCCGCCGAAGGCCCCGATGAGCCCGGCGACGAAACCAACCCTGACGAAGGCAACTGATGAAACGATTGATGATCGCGGTGCTGTGTGCCGCCGCTACCCTGGCCCACGCCCAGAGCAAGAAGGAGCTGGTGCAGAAGGTGCTGCTGCTGCAACAGCCGATGATCGAAAACATCGCACGCAGCATCGTCGAGCGGCCGGCCGGGCAGCTCATGCAGGCCGCCGGGCAGGCGCTGCAAACCCAGGTCCCGCCCGAGAAGCGCGAGGCGGTTGGCAAGGCCATTGAGGCCGACGTGCGCAAGTTTGTTGAAGAGGCCACGCCGATCGTGCGCGAACGCGCGCTCAAGCTCGCCCCTTCGACTCTGGGCGTGGCGATGGAAGAGAAGTTCAGCGACGAAGAGTTGCGGCAGTTGATTGCCTGGCTCGATTCGCCACTGAACAAGAAATTCCAGCAGGTCGGGCCCGAGATCCAGAACAACTTCGTGCAGAAACTTGCCGCCGACGCGGGCCCGCTGATCGATCCCAAGCTGCAGGCGCTGCAGCAAAAGGTTCGCGGCACCTTCAGTGGCGCCGAAGGCGCCGCACCGGCTGGCGGCACCAGCGGCACAGCGGCCAAGCCGCCGGCTGCGGTGGCCTCCAAGCCGGCCAGCAAGTAGGCCTGCGCTCGCCCCAGCGCCGCCCGCCATGGCCGAGCCGTCCCACCCAGTGAACCCGGCGCTGCTGCCACTTCGGTTGCAGATCGACGCGGTCGATCGCGACCTGCTGGCCCTGCTCAATCGCCGCGCCGCGTTGGCGCAAGAGGTGGGCGAGATCAAGAAGCAGGAGGGCTCGGCTGCGTTCCGGCCCGAGCGCGAGGCCCAGGTCATCGACGGCCTGAAAGCCTTGAACGGCGGCCCGCTGCACGGCGACAGCGTGGCCCCGATCTGGCGCGAGATCATGTCGGCCTGCAGGGCGCTCGAAACACCGACCCGCGTCGCCTACCTTGGGCCGGCCGGGACATTCAGCGAACTCGCGGCGCTGGGCTACTTCGGCTCCTCGATCGTGAAGCTGCCTTGCCCGAGCATCGACGAGGTGTTTCGAGCCACCGCCGCCGGCGCGGCCGACTTCGGCGTGGTGCCGGTCGAGAACTCGACCGAAGGCGTGGTCGCACGCTCGCTCGACCTGTTCCTCACCACGCCGTTGTTCATCATCGGCGAGACCAGCCTGTTCGTGCGCCACAACCTGCTGCGCAAGGAAAACTCGCTGGCCGGGATCACGGCCGTCTGCGCCCACCCGCAGGCCCTCGCCCAGTGCCACGGCTGGCTGGCCAACCACCTGCCCCACGCCGAGCGGCGGCCGGTGGCCAGCAACGCCGAGGGCGCGCGCCTGGCCAGCCTCGACCCGTCACTCGCCGGCGTGGCCAGCGAGCGCGCCGGCAGCGAATACGGCCTGCACGTGGTCGCGCCAGCGATCCAGGACGACCCGCACAACCGGACCCGCTTCGCGATCGTGACCCACGCCGATCGGCACCCGCAGCCGCAGGCCTCAGGACACGACTGCACCAGCCTCGTGGTCTCGGTCACCAACCGGCCGGGCGCGGTGCACGACATGCTGGTGCCGCTGAAGGCGCACGGCGTGTCGATGACGCGCTTCGAGTCGCGCCCGGCGCGGTCGGGCCAGTGGGAGTACTACTTCTACGTCGATCTCCAGGGCCATCCAGAGCAGCCCCATGTGGCGGCCGCGCTGCAAGAGCTTCGCGGCGTCTGCGCGTACTTCAAGCTGCTCGGTACCTACCCAGTCGACGCGCACTGATCCGGCGGGCCACGATGTTCACCCAACTCGGAATCATCGGCTGCGGCTTGATGGGCGGCTCGTTCGCGCTGGCGTTGAAGCGCGCCGGGCTGGTCAAGCGCGTCGTCGGCTACAGCAAGTCGCCCTCGACCACCGAGCGGGCGAAGAAGCTCGGCGTGATCGACATGGTGGCCGAATCGGCGCTGCAGGCAGTGACGGGTTCCGACATCGTGCTGATGGCGGTGCCGGTGGCGGCTTCGGAAGCCACCTTCAAGGCGATTCGCCACCTGGTCGAGCCCGGGCTGCTGTTGATGGACGTGGGCAGCACCAAGCGCGATGTCGTCGATGCGGCGCGGCGCGTGCTGAAGGAGCGCGTGGTCTCGTTCGTGCCGGCGCACCCGATCGCCGGCAAGGAGGTGGCCGGCGTGGCCCATGCCGACGCGACGCTGTACAACGGCCGCCAGGTCATCCTCACCCCGCTGGCCCAGACCTCGGCTGAACTGGTGCAGAAGGCGACCGATGTCTGGTCGGCCATCGGCGCGCTGGTGCTGCGCATGTCGCCGGAGAACCACGACGCCGCGTTCGCCGCCGTGAGCCACTTGCCGCACCTGCTGGCCTTCGCTTACTTCAGCTCGGTCGCCAACCAGCCGGCTGGGCGCGATTTCATGTCGCTTGCCGGGCCGGGCTTTCGCGACTTCACACGCATCGCGGCGAGCGACCCGGCGGTGTGGCGCGACATCCTGATGGCCAATCGCGAAGAGATCCTGCGCCAGTCGCTGCGCTTTCGGCACACGCTGGACGCGATCGAGCACGTGATGCGCGGCGGCAACATGGAAGCGCTGGAAGACCTCATTCGCAAGTCGTCCGAGGCGCGCAGCGGCTGGCAGATGAACGCCCAGAAGCAGGTCTCCGAACGCTGACCGGGGCCAAGCGCCCTGCACCCCCCTTTCCGACGCCCGCCCGCGCCATGTACAGCACTGCATTCCTCGACATCCCGCCACTGACCGGCGCCAACGGCTGCGTCCGGCTACCGGGCTCGAAGAGCATCTCGAACCGGGTCCTGCTGCTGGCCGGCCTGTGCGCTGGAACCACCACGGTTCACGACCTGCTCGACGCCGACGACACGCAGGTGATGCTCGACGCGCTGCAAACGCTGGGCTGCACGATCGAGCGCAGCGCCGGCAGTGTGCGTATCACCGGCCTCGCGGGCCGGCTGCCGGTCGCGCAGGCCCGGCTCTTTCTCGGCAACGCCGGTACGGCGATGCGCCCGCTCACCGCCGCGCTGGCCGTGCTCGCGGCAACGCAGGGCGGAGATTTCGAGTTGAGTGGCGTGGCCCGCATGCACGAGCGACCGATCGGCGACCTGGTGGCCGCGTTGCGGCAGATTGGCTGCGACATCCAGGACCTCGGGCAGCCGGGCTTCCCGCCGCTGCGAATCCGCGCTGGCCGGCTCAACATCAGCGCGCCGATCCGCGTCCGCGGCGACGTGTCTAGCCAGTTCCTCACCGCCTTGCTGCTGGCGCTGCCGCTGGTCGGGGGCGCTGCCCCGATCGTGATCGAGGTCGAGGGCGCGCTGATCTCGAAGCCCTATGTCGAGATCACCTTGAACCTGCTGGCGCGTTTCGGCGTCGAGGTTGCACGCGAGGGCTGGCAACGCTTCACGATCGTGGGCCAGGCTGGCGCTGGCGGCTATCGCTCGCCTGGTGCCATTCATGTCGAGGCCGACGCATCTTCGGCGTCCTACTTCATCGCGCTCGGCGCCATCGCGGCCAGTGACGGCCGCAAGTTGCGCATCGAAGGCGTGGGCAGCGACTCGATCCAGGGCGACATTCGCTTCGTCGAGGCCGCGCAGGCGATGGGCGCGCAAGTCGCGAGCGGCCCGGGCTGGCTCGAAGTGCAGCGCGGCC
>JANOVJ010000537.1:0-3171 GCA_031417295.1 bacterium
CGGCGCCGAGGTGATCAAGGTCGAGCCGCTGGCCGGCGACAGCACGCGCAAGCTGCTCGGTTCCGGGGCCGGCTTCTTCTCGATGTTCAACCGCAACAAGCAAAGCCTTGCGGTCGATGTGCGCGACCCGCGCGGCCGCGAGATCGTGCTCAAGCTCGTCGCCGGCGCCGACATCTTCAGTGAGAACTTCAAGGCCGGCACGATGGACAAGCTGGGCTTCGGCAGCGGAGCGCTGGCCAAACTGAACCCGCGCCTGATCTGCGTCTCGCACAAGGGCTTCCTGCCCGGCCCGTACGAGCACCGCACGGCCCTCGATGAGGTGGTGCAGATGATGGGTGGCCTGGCCTACATGACCGGACCCGTTGGCCTGCCGCTGCGCGCCGGCAGCAGCGTCAACGACATCATGGGCGGCATGTTCGGCGCCATCGGCGCGCTGGCCGCGCTGCAGCAGCGCGACAACGCGCGCAACGGCACCGGCCGCGGCCAGGAAGTGCAGAGCGCGCTGTTCGAGAACAACGTGTTGCTGGTGGCGCAGCACATGATGCAGTTCGCCGTGACCGGCCACGCCGCCGCGCCGATGCCGAGCCGCATTTCGGCCTGGGGCGTCTACGACGTGTTCACGGTCAAGGGCGGCGAGCAGGTCTTCCTCGCCGTCGTCTCCGACACCCAATGGGCGCTGTTCTGCGACGCCTTCAACTGGCCCGACCTGAAGGCCGACGCGCGGCTGGCGAGCAACAACCTGCGGGTGCTGGCGCGCGAGTGGCTGCTGCCCGATTTGCGGCAGCGCCTGGCCGGCCGCAGCGCGGCCGAGATCGGCGCCGTGTTCGAAGCGCAGGGCCTTCCCTACGCGCCGATCACCCGGCCCCAAGACCTGTTCGACGACCCGCACCTCGCGGCCACCGGCGGCCTCGCGCCCGTCACGCTGCCGGCCGATGCCAGCGCGGCGGCGCGAGAAATCGAGACCCGCACTCCGCTGCTGCCGTTGACGCTCGCTGGCCAGCGCCTGCCGCTGCGCACGCCGCCGCCGGCACTGGGCGAGCACACGCAGGCGCTGCTGCGCGAACTCGGCTACGCCGAGGCACAGATCGCCGCGCTGAGGGCGGACGGCGTGGTCGGCATGCTGGGCACTTGAGACCGCCATCGGAGCCCCCCTTACCCCAACCCTCCCCCGGTACGGTGGAGAGGGCGCTCTGGGGTACCCCCTCTCCCACTCGTGGGAGAGGGTTGGGGTGAGGGCGAACCGGGCCGCAGAAACGGGTTGCCATTCAGCTAGTGAAAACCCCGGGCTTCCGGCTTGGTGGCGGCCCCCAAAATTGGTCAGGCCACCGGGCCAGAGCGCCGACCCTTCCGTTGCGCCGCCGCTGCCGCTGATTCCACCTGTATGCCGATCCAGCCCATCGAGCCACGCCGGCTCTACCGCAAGATTGCCGACCAGTTGCGCCGGCTGATCGACGCGGGCGAATTTGCGGTCGGCTCGCGCTTGCCGACCGAGCGTGAACTGGCGGCGCAGCTCGGCGTTTCGCGGCCCTCCGTGCGCGAGGCGCTGATCGCGTTGGAGGTCGAAGGCTGGGTCGAGGTGCGCATGAGCTCGGGCATCTTCGTGCGGGCCCGCGACCCGGCGGCGCCGCTGCGCAACGTTTCGGCCGACGGCCCGTTCGAAGTGATCCAGGCCCGGCTGCTGATCGAAGGCGAGCTCGCCGCCGCTGCCGCGGAGCGGATGAATGCCGGCCAGGTTGCCGGGCTGCGGCTGGCGATGCGGGTGATGGAAGACGAGGCCAAGCGCGGCCTGACGCCGGTCCGCGGCGACCGCCTGTTCCACCTCCGGCTGGCCGAAGCGAGCGACAACGCGGTGCTGCTGCGGCTCGTGACCGAGTTGTTCGACGAGCGCAGCAACCCCCTGTTCGCCAAGCTCGGCAGCCATTTCGAGAACGGGCCGAGCTGGGCCCTGGCGGTCGTCGAGCACAACGTGGTGGTCGATGCGATCGCCCGCCATGCGCCGGCCGAGGCCCGCGCGGCGATGCACCATCACCTTCAAGCTTCGCAAGACCGCTATGCCGCGGGCTGGGGCGCCGCCGCCGACGCTGTGGCTGCGCCGTTGCTGGCGGCCGGCACCTGATCCGCACTGAAAGGGACGCACCCCATGACACAACGACTGGCCGGCAAGACGGCCTTCATCACTGCCGCCGGCCAGGGCATCGGCCGGGCCACCGCCGAGGCCTTCGTGCGCGAAGGCGCCCGCGTGATCGCGACCGACCTCGACCCGACGCTGCTCGACGGCCTGGCCGGCTGCGAAACGCAGCGCCTCGATGTGACCGATGGCGCGGCCATCGCCGAAGCCATCGCCGCGGCGGGTGCGGTGGACGTGCTCTTCAACGGCGCCGGTTACGTGCACGCCGGCAGCGTGCTCGAATGCGACGACGCGGCGTGGGACTTCTCGTTCAACCTCAACGCACGCAGCATGTTCCGCACCATCCGCGCGGTGCTGCCGGGCATGCTGGAACGCGGCGGCGGCTCGATCATCAACGTCGCGTCGGTCGCGTCGAGCCTGAAGGGCATGCCGGGCCGCTTTGCCTACGGCGCGAGCAAGGCGGCGGTGATCGGCCTGACCAAATCGGTCGCGGCCGACTTTGTGACCCGCGGCATCCGCTGCAATGCGATCTGCCCCGGCACGGTCGAGTCGCCGTCGCTGCGCGAGCGGATCGAGGCGCAATCGCTTGCGACCGGCAAGACGCTGGAGCAGGTGCGCGCCGCGTTCATCGCACGCCAGCCGATGGGGCGCGTGGCGGCCCCTGCGGAGATCGCGGCGCTCGCGGTCTATCTGGCCAGCGATGAATCGGCCTTCACCACCGGCACCACGCAAATCTGCGATGGTGGCCTGACAAACTGACGAACTGACGACCTCAAGGAACTCACCATGAAACTGATGCGACACGGCCCCAAGGGCGCCGAAAAACCCGCCCTCGTCGACGCCACCGGCCAGGTGCGCGATCTCTCCGGCGTGCTTGCCGACATCAACGCCGCCACGCTCAGCCCGCAGGGGCTCGACCGCCTGCGCGCGCTCGACGCGAGCAAGCTGCCGCGGGTGGAAGCGCCGGGCCGCATCGCCCCGCCGTGGTCGGGGATGGGCAAGTTCGTCTGCGTCGGCCTGAACTACGCCGACCACGCGGCCGA
>JANOVJ010000538.1:0-3691 GCA_031417295.1 bacterium
CGTCGATTCGCGGGTCGCGATGTGGGTGAACAGGGTCGCTCGCGTCAGGTAGAGCGAGCCCTTGGCGCCGAGCGTGCCCACCGCGAATGGCGGCACCACGCCCGAGGCGTTGCCGAAGCTCGCCATCAGGCCGAACGGGCGCAGGCAGTCGAGCGATCGGTCCCAGGTGTCCTTGCCGATCGAGTCGTAGACCACTTTCACGCCCGCACCGCCGGTGATCTCGCGCGTGCGGGCAGCAAAGTCTTCGCTGCGGTAGTTGACCGTGAACGCGGCGCCGTGCTCGCGCGCCAACGCGCACTTTTCGTCGGAGCCCGCGGTGCCGATCAGTTGCAGCCCGAGCGCGCGCGCCCACTGGCAGGCGATCAACCCGACACCGCCAGCCGCGGCATGGAACAGCACGAAGTCACCCGGGTGCAAGCCACCCTGCGGCAACGTCTTCTTCAACAAGTACTGCGCGGTCAGGCCCTTCAGCATCATCGCCGCACCGGTGTCGAAGGCGATCTCGTCGGGCAGCTTGACCACGCACTTGGCGGGCATCACGCGCAGCGTGCAGTAGCTGCCTGGGGGGTTGCTGGCGTAGGCGGCGCGGTCGCCGGGCTGGAGGTGGGCCACGCCCTCGCCCACCGCCTCGACGACGCCGGCGCCCTCCATGCCGAGCGCCAGCGGCATCGGCAGCGGGTACACGCCCGAGCGCTGGTAGACGTCGATGAAGTTCAGCCCGCAGGCATGGTGACGAATGCGAATCTCGCCCGGGCCGGGGTCGCCGACAGGCAGATCGACAAGGTGCATTGCCTCGGCGGCGCCGGGCTGGTCAACGCGGATCGTGGGGCTGGTCTGGGTCATGTTGAGAGGCTCCGGCAAATTCGTGGCGGTGCGGTATCGTGCCAGCACTTCGCCCAGCGTGCCGGTGAGTTGCCTTCGCCCATCAAAGCCCCATGAAACGGCTCACCACCGCCCCCAACATCGCTCTCGCCACGCTCTGGGCCGACATGCTCACCAGCGGTGGCATCGCAGCCACCGTGCAGCGCTACTTCGCGAGCAGCATCGCCGGGGAGATCCCGCCCGACCAGGCGCTGCCGGAAGTGTGGGTCACCGACGCCGCGCAGTTCGAGGCCGCGCGCAGCCTGCTCCACGAACTGCGCCACCCGCCGCACCGGCACTGGGTTTGTGCCGGTTGCCACGAGCTGATCGACGGGCCGTTCGAGCAGTGCTGGCAGTGCGGTGCGCAGATGCCCGACCGCCCGGCGCCATGACCCGCCTGCCCGCGCGCACCGCGCTGCTGATGACGCTGCCGCCGCTGCTGTGGGCCGGCAACGCCATCGTCGGCCGCTTGCTGGTGGGCAGCGTGCCGCCACTGACGCTGAACTTCCTGCGCTGGCTGCTCGCCGCGTTGCTGCTGCTGCCGTTCGCGTGGCGCGTGTTGCAGAAGCCGGCCGACCTCGCCTCCCGCTGGCCGATGTTGCTGTTGATGGGCTTGCTCGGCATCGGCACCTACAACGCGATGCAATACCTGGCGCTCGTCACCACCACGCCGATCAACGTGACGCTGATCGCTGCCAGCAGCCCGGTCTGGATGCTCGCCGTAGGCGCGCTGTTCTACGGCGAGCACCCGCGGCCGCGGCAGATCGCGGGTGCGGTGCTCTCGCTGGCCGGCGTGCTGCTCGTGATCGCCCGCGGCGACCCGCTGGCGCTGGCGCGGATCGAGTTCGTGGCCGGCGACCTGTACGTGCTGGTCGCCATCGTCAGTTGGGCCTTCTACAGCTGGATGCTGGCGCGCCCGCCGGCCTCATTGCGCGCGCCCGAAAGGCCAGGCTGGAACTGGGCCGAATTCCTCTGGTTGCAGATGCTGTTCGGCCTGCTCGGTGCCGGGGCCGCCGCCGGGGCCGAGCTCGCGCTCGGCGCGGCGCCTATCGCCTGGACCGGCTGGGTGTTCGTAGCGCTGGTCTATGTGGCCGTCGGGCCGTCGATCGTGGCCTACCGCTGCTGGGGCCTGGGCATCGAAGCCGGCGGCCCGGCGCTGGCCGCGTTCTTCGCCAACTTGACGCCGGTGTTCGCGGCTGCGATGTCGGCCGCGCTGCTGGGCGAACTGCCGCGCTGGTTCCACGCGCTGGCATTCGCGCTGATCGTGGCCGGGATCGTGGTCTCGTCGGCCCGCCGCAAGTGATCTGCGCCGGGTGGTGGCAGGCCCGGGCCCGCGTGGGCGGCGGTCAGGCCCGCTTCGCGCGCGGCTCGCCCTCAAGACCCATGGTGCCCGACGTGGGGCTGAAGTCGGTGTGGAAACGCGACGGCCGGTCGTCGTTCTCCGACGGCCCGGCGTCGAGGCTGGCGATGTCCAGGTCGACTTCGCCCGCGTGTTCCCGCGGCGGGCTGGGGTGGAGCCGGGTCAGGGGCTGGCCGTCGGACGCTTCACCGCCCAGTGGCAGCAGCAGGTCAACGCCGCTGGGTGCGACCTCGCGCTCAGACAGGTCGCGCGCGACCGAGTACAGCAACAGCAGTTCGCGGTAGGCGGGCAGGTCGAAGGTCGAGGTGCCGGCATCGCGCCGGAACAGCGAGGCCTCGAGCGCCTGCATCGCCTGCGCCGGCCGCGCCCAGAGCGATTGCAGCCGCTCGACCGCGGCCGCGTAGTCGAGCAAGGCACGCCCTTGCTGCGGGTCGGCTTGCCAGTCGGGCGCGTAGGCGTTGAAGCGGCGGTTGAAGCGCTCGCGAACGCGCTCGAAGGCCTCGCGCTCGTTGCGCCGGCGGTAGATCTCGAGCAGCTTCAGGTAGGGCAGCGGGCTCGCGCCGCCACTGCTGCGCAGGTGGCCCATCAGCAAATCGATCGCAGCCTCCTCCTGGCCGAGCACGATGAAGAACTCGGCCTGCTGCTCCAGGTCCATCAGCTCTTCGACCGACATCTCGTGCGCCGGCTCAAAGCCCCGCTGTGACTCCTCGGCAGACGCCTGCGCCAGGGTGTGCACTTCGCTCAGCATCATCGGGCTGGCGGTCGTTTCGGCCAGCGCCGGCTCGGCGTTCGATGGCCGGCGCGGGCCGGGGCGCAGATCGCGCTCGAGCGCGCCCCAGTCGTCGTCCGCTTCGTCGGCTTCGTCGGCGGCCAGTGACGCCGCTGCCGGCGGGGCTGGCGGGCTCCACCAGGCGGACGCGGTTCGGCGCTCGCCGGCACGCCGCCACAGCAGCACGCCCAGCACCGCGGCGAGTGCCGCCGCCAGCGCCGCGAGCCCGAACACCAGCGGGTTCGCATGGCGTTGCTGCTCGGCCTCGATCAGGCGCTGCTGAATCTGCGCCAGGCTTGCTTGCGTGGCCTGCGATTCGGCGCGCAACTTCGCCAGGCTTTCTTGCAGCGCCTCCATCGCCACAAGGCGCTCGCGCTCGCGGGCGCGCTGCGCCGCGTCATCGTCGGTCGCCAGCGGCGGCGGCGCCACGCCCGAGAGCGCCGCTGCGACCGCGGGCTCCCCGGTGCGGGTGGGGCGCGGGTTCAAACGGTCGCGGGTTGCAGCATGGTCAGCCGCCTCGAGTTCGAGCCGGACGCCGGGGTCGGCCTGGGCGGCCCGGGCCACCGCGGCATTCCTGCGCGCGCCGGACGCCGACGTCGCTGCCGTTGCCGGTGCTGTGGCCGACAGGGGCGCGGCGGCCAGCGCCACCACCCGCGGCGCAGCACCGGCGGGTGCCTGGGCCGCCCGGCGCGACCGCTGGG